>JBOFFB010000843.1:0-3439 GCA_051648385.1 Allobosea sp. | reverse complement strand
AAGCAACTTCGTGTGACAGCGCCGCCGCCCACTCCGGCCACGTGAACAGCCCCTTGGCATGCAGCGCGATCACCATGGCGAAGGCCTGAGCCTGCCACGGCTCGGCGAAAACCGGCCCCGCCGCATCGCACGGCAGCGGCGCGATGGTGGCAACAGCAGCGATCAGGTCATGCTGGCTCAAGGTAATTCTCCCGAGAGATAACTCTCCCACGCATCGATGCTGACGGCAGAGTTGGCGTCCGCATCCCGGCCCCACAGTTCGCGCGCCTCTAACGCGACGGTGTAGAGCCAATCCGGGTTCTCGCCGCCGCCATGCGCGTTCGTGTCCGGGAAGACATGCGCGCCGTGCAGCATCTCGATGATGCCAACCTTGCCGCGTGCATAGCGCGGCAGGCGGGTGTGCCCGGTCGGGCTGATGTTGATCGTGCGCACCTTGTCGCCAACCTTGAAGCGCGGCTCGCCCGCCTTGTCGCGATTGGTTGGCCCGCCGCGCGCCAGAACGGCTGGCACGTTGGCTCCAGCGAGCACACGCTTCGGCACGGTCGACGGCGTCAGCGGCACGCCTGCCTTGCGCTCTTCGGCACTGACGAAGCCATGGCGTTCCAGAAGCTTTTCAAGCCCCTTGGTCCAAATCTCGTAGTAGCTCGACGACAGGTAATCGACGGGGTGCAGCGTCTCGCGCGCATGGCGGCTTTCGTCGATGGTCCAGTGGCCCATGCCGCCTGCGCACAGCGTCAGCGCCAGTGCCCGGCTCTCCCAAGCGCCATGGAACAGCGGCTCGTCCTTCTCGAGGTTGATCGGTCCGAAACCCATCTGCCCGCCAAGATCCTGCGCCCCGTTCATGCCGCAAGCTCCGATGGTGCGAGTGCCCGACCTGTCCCGATCATCGAGTCGCGGGTAACGAGGTCGGCCAGCCGCTCCTCACTCCAGCCGTCTGTTCCGCCAGGGCGCGCGGGGATGACGAGATAGCGCGTCTCGGCGGTCGAATCCCAGATGCGAACTTTCACCGTTTCGGGCAGCGCCACGCCAAACTCGGCCAACACTCCGCGCGGATCGATCACGGCACGCGAACGATAGGGCGCGGACTTGTACCAGACCGGCGGCAGGCCGAGAACCGACCACGGATAGCAGGAGCACAGCGTGCAGACGACCATGTGGTGCGTGTCGGCATCGTTGAACACCGCCACCATGTGCTCGCCTTGCCTGCCGGTGTAGCCAAGCTCGGCAATGGCGGCGGTGGCGTCAGCTTTCAGCCGCGCGACAAAGGCCGGATCAGCCCAGGCCTTGGCGACGACACGCGCGCCATTGCGCGGGCCGATCTTGGTCTCGTAGGTGTCGATGATGGCATCAAGCGCAGCAGGATCGACCAACCCCTTGGCGACAAGGATGCTCTCCAGCGCCTTCACCCGCGCCTCGATCGGCGTCAGGTGCGAATGGTCTTCATGGTCGTGGTGATGATGGTCGTGATCGCCCGACATCATGCAATCCTCACCCTCGCCGCCGCCTCGATTTTCGCCGCCAGCCTCGCCAGCGACAAATCACTTCCCGGCGGCCCGAAGATCGACAACCCCAGCGGCGCGCCATCGCGCATCGCCACGGGAATCGAGATTTGCGGAAAGCCGGTCAGGCCCGATGGGCAGAGCAGGCGCAAGGCCCGGTTGCGGAAATCATCTAGGTCCGCCTCGCTCGTTGTGGTCAGCGGCGCGACGTCGGGCACAGTCGGCATCAGGATGACGCCGTCCTTGCCGAGCAACTTCTTGACCTTGGCGCGGTAGGCAGTGCGCGTGCGGTTGCCGGCGGCGACCTGTTCGTCAGTGATGGTGCGGGCGAACGCGAAGCGCTCAGCGACGCCCGGCCCGAGCGGCGGATTGAAGCGATCAATCATGTCGCCATCAGCCTCCCACGCCTCACGGCCCTGCAGCCAGCGGAAGGCCCAGTAGAGCTTGTCGAGCTCGTCGGTCAGCTGCACAGGTGCCATCTCACCCATGCGTTGGCTGAGCCGCTGCACCACGTCCATGAGGATGGTCTTCGCGCCGGGCACGGCCTGGCCGAACATGTCCTCGGCGATCAGCAGGCGTGGGCTATCAGGCAGCGGCGACTTGTCCTTGCCGAGGATGACCTCCCCGACGCGCACAAAGGTCGCGCCATCGCGGGTGAAATAGCCCGGCGTGTCGAATGAGTCCGCCAGCGGCCAGCAGCCCTTGAGCGAGACGCGGCCATGGGTCGGCCTGATGCCGAACAACCCGCAGTAGCTCGCAGGAGCCCTGACCGAGCCGCCCGTGTCGGTGCCGAGCGCCACATCGACCAGCCGCCCCGACACCGCAGACGCGGAGCCAGAGGACGAGCCACCCGTGATGCGCTCAGGCGCGGCTGCATTGATCGGCGAGCCGAAATGCGCGTTCTTGCCGTTGAGCGAGAAGGCAAGCTCATCCGTCACGGTCTTCGCGATGAAACGCGCACCGGCCTTCAGCATCATCGACACCAATGGCGCATGAGTCTTCTTGATGCCGGACATAGCCAGCATGTGCGGTGAGCCGCTGCCTGTCGGATAGCCCTTGACGTCGAACAGGTCCTTCACGCCAAGCGTCAGCCCCTTGAGCGGCCCGTCAGGCGCACTCGGCACTGCGACTTCGGGATAGGGCACAAAGCTGTGAAGGCTGTCATCGCGCATGGTCAGTTCTTTCTGCTCTCGGTGTTCGCTGGCAAGCATCGATGGTGCCAACTATATCACAATCCCTTGGCATCCCCGTCCGAGCGCGGGTCATGGGTCGCTTCGACATGGCCCTTGGGGTGCTTCACCAAAAGCCCGGCATGGCCGAACTGGTCATCATAGGGCACGTTCCATTCCTCCAGCGCGTGGCCCGCGCCCGCCAGCTTGGCCACCACCATGTGGTCAAAACGGTTCTCGATCTTGAGCGACGTCGAATTCGCGCCCCAGGTCTTGCCGAACAGGAAGCGCGGCGCGTCGACGGCATCGGCTACCCCCATGCCCATCCGGTAGCGCGAAAACACCTGCGCCTGGAATTGCGGCTGGCCATCGCCACCCATGCAGCCATAGGACACGACGCGGCCATCATCGAACACCGCCATCGGCGGGTTGAGTGTATGGAACGGCTTGCGCCCCGGCTCCAGCGGATTGGTGGCGTTCTGGTTCAGCGAGAACGACACGCCCCGGTTCTGCCAGACCACGCCGGTCTTCTCCAGCACGCAGCCGGAGCCATACTCCCAGTAGAGCGACTGGATATACGATACCGACACACCATCCTTGTCGATCGCACCCATCCAGATCGTATCGCCGTCGCCGGCCTTCAACGGCCATTCGGCGGCGCGCTTCATGTCGATCTTGGCAGCTTCCTGGGCAAGCCATTTGTCCGTCAGGTAGTCAGCCGGATCGTGGATCCTCCGCGCCGGATCGGTGACCACCTTGTCGCGCGTCCCG
>JBOFFB010000842.1:0-5355 GCA_051648385.1 Allobosea sp. | reverse complement strand
TCTGGGTGCTGCTCTCGCTCGCGCCCATCTTCATCGTGCTTTTGCTGTTTGGCGCCACCACACGCTTCTTCAACGGCTGGGTCTCGGCGGTCGTCCAGTTCATTCTGGTGCCGATCATCGTTTACACCGTGCTCGCCTTCTACCTCACGGTGATCAAATCGGCGGTCGAGACACTGTCCGGCGTCAATGCCGGATCCGTCACCAGCATGACGGAAGTGGCGCCCGTGATTCTGGCCGGTCTCATCGGCTGTTTTCTGATGTCCCAGATCCTGACGATCGCCCAGGGCATTGCCGGCGGCCTCTTGTTCTCGCAGCCCCGCTTCGGACGCTTCATGACCAACACGCGCGATGCGGCTGCCGGACGCATCATCCTGACGCGCGAACAGGTGGATGAAGGCCAACGGCGGATGCGGATCGGGCCATACCGTGATGCACCGCAGATCACCGATACAGGCCGGGCCCTGCAAGACAAGCTGGCGCGGAGGTAAATCATGGCCAAGGACAACAGCCCGTCGTCACAACAAACGACACTCGATCTGCCAACGCCGCAAGCCGCAGCTGCGCCAGGCGCGGCGCAGTCCGAAAAAACACATGGGACTGACAGCATCGGCTCGAAGCCCGACACCCCAAGTCTCGATCCGCGCTATTACGCTGACGGCATGTCCTGGGAGCGCGATGTCGTGCGGTCGGTCAAACGCTCGCGCTCCTTCGCCTGGCTGGTCGCCAGCGCCATGACCATCATCGCCCTGATGGCGCTGGGCAGCCTCCTGATGCTGGTGCCGCTCAAGACCTATGAGCCCTATCTCATTGCCATTGACCGCTCGACCGGGTTTCTCGAGGTGAAGCGCCCCCTGAGCGAAGGCCCGCTGCAGCAGGACGAGGCCGTCACCATGTTCAACGTGGTGCGCTTTATCCGCACCCGCGAGACCTATGATCCCAGATCGCTCAAGGACAATTTCGATCTGGCGCAGCTGCTCTCGACCGGAGACGCGTCGCGCGAACTGACCGAACTCTATTCGCCAGCCAATCCGCAAAACCCGGTCAGGCTGCTCGGCGTCAACACGGTGATCGCTGTGACCATCAAATCCGTGACCTTCCCGAACAACCGCACCGCCCTCGTCCGTTTTGCCACCGACGAGAAATCCGCCGCGAAGATCGAGACACGTCATTTCGTGTCGCTGGTCCGGTTTCGGTATGCGGGCACGCCGATGCGCAACGAATACCGCTTCGAGAACCCACTGGGATTCCAGGTCGTCGAATACCGCCGTGATCAGGAAACAGTGCCAGCACCACCGCCGATACAGCCGCAATTGATCGTCCCACCGATACAAACGTCACCGGAGCGGGGATGAAACGGATCATGACCATCGGTGCAACCCTGCTGATCTCCGGGCACTGGATGGCACAGCTCATGGGCTCAGCCTTGGCCGAAGCCACGCCGCATGCTGGCCCCAATGACGCGCGTATCCGGCATATCCGCTTCCAGAAGGATCAGGTCGTCGCCATCGACGCAACGTTCGGCATCTCGACCATGATCGTCTTCGGCGATGCCGAAAAGATCGAATCCATTGCCGTCGGCGATTCCGTATCCTGGCGGGTCGAGCCCAACAAGCGCGGCAACATCATCTTCCTCAAACCTGTCGAGGCCAATGCCGCGACCAACATGAATGTCGTCACCGACAAGCGCCTCTACAGTTTTGTCCTCAAATCCAACGAACGGCCCTCCCGCGCCCAGGTCTACAAGGTGCGCTTTCGCTTTCCCGATGACGAGGCGGATGCGCGGCTGCTTAACCAAGCGAAAACGCTGGCCAGCATGCCAAACCATCGCGGCTTCCGGCGCGATCGGCTCAACACCTCGTACGCCTACAAGGGCTCTGAGGCAGCCAAGCCCTTGGTGATCTTTGACGACGGCACCAAGACCTGGTTCCGCTTCGCTGGCGAAGTGCCGGCCATCTTCATTGTCGACGCGAACCGCAACGAGAGCCTCGTCAACTACCGGCGCGAGGGCGAATACCTCATCGTCGACAAGGTTGCCTACCAGTGGACGGTCCGGAATGGCGACGAGGTGACATGCCTGTTCAACCAGAACCAGCTGCCGCCTGAACCAACCGGCGTCGAACCCTATGGCCCGAAGAAAATCGAGAGCGGCTTCTTCTCCTGGCTGGAAGGCCGCTGAGCCATGCCGACACGCGATGACTACGCCAAGATGGAGATGGAAGGCCTGATTGCCGCCGATGTCGGCCGCACTGGACCGCGCTCGGGTCGGTTTCCGGTGCTGCTGTTCGGGATTGCTGCTGTCGCCATTCTGGGCTGGGGCATCTGGCGGGCCTCCGGTCCCGGCCCGCGCAACATGACTCAGCCCGACACCGAAGAGTTCCGGACAACGCAGTTTCCGGCACCGATGATCGATACGCCCATCCCGCCGACACGGCAGGACCGACTGGTTATCCAGCCCGATCCCCCACCCTCTCCGCCACCACCAATCCAGGTTTTGCCCTCACCGCCTCCCGCCGCGGCCCAGGTTCCCCTTTTCTTTCCGGCGGACGATTCCGAAGAGCGTCGCAGGCGCGAGGAGGAAGAGCGCAGAAAATGGGAGCGCCTGCGCTCCCCCATGATCGTGGTCGATAATGCGACAACCGGCAGCGCAGCGCCATCCGACGCGTTCGGACCAGCCGGTGCATCGCTGGCGCGCCCTGAATCCGAGAGCGATCCAAACCGCAGGTTTCTGGCAAGTGCAGCATCTGCGGGTGTCGAGGTCAGCGTTGCCACCCGCAATGACAGGATCGACGCACTGATCGCCCAAGGCACCATGATCCGGGGTGTGCTCGAGACCGCGATCCAGTCCGATCTGCCGGGCCAGGTCAGGGCTGTCACAACCGAAGATGTCTGGTCGTTCGATGGCCGTCGTGTGTTGATCCCGAAAGGCTCGCGCCTGATCGGCGATTATCGCTCCGGCATCACGCGTGGCCAGACGCGCATTTTTGTGGTCTGGACGCGGATGCTGCGCGCTGATGGGGTCTCGGTGCAGCTCGGCTCGTTCGGCACGGACGATCTTGGACGTTCCGGCCTCACGGGCTTTGTCGACAATCACTATTTCGAGCGTTTCGGATCAGCCATCCTGCTCTCCGTGCTGGGTGCAGGTGCTGCCTACGCCCTCGATAACCGTAGTTCCGGCACCACGTCCTCGACTGATCTGCCGCCGGAACTGCAGCGGGCCCTGGCCGACCGCGACCGGGAATCCGGTCGCAGGCGATCCGCCGCAGAGACCGTCAGCCAGACCCTCACCGGCATTGCACGTGATGCGCTTCAGGACTCGCTCTCGATCGCGCCAACGATCCATGTCGATCAGGGCACGCGCATCATGGTGTTTGTGCGCCGCGATCTCGATTTCTCGAGCCTCTACTCCGATCCCGTGCACGAGGCCCTGAAGGAGCTTAGAAAAGGAGGGTCCAACTTTGGGCGCACTTCTCAAACCGACGGTGTTTCTCGATCAGGCGCTCAGCCCGCTCCGTCCCTGGTTAGAAAGCCCTGATGTCGTCGAAATCCTGATCAACCGGCCCGGCGAGGTCTTCGTCGAGGTGCTTGGTGCGCCTGCCATGGAGCGCCACCTTGTCGAGCGTCTCGGATTGGACGCCATCCGCAACATGGCAGAGCGCGTGGCAGGCTGGTCCGATCAATCGGTCAATGAAGAAACCCCCTTGTTGTCGGCGGCCCTACCGACCGGCGAGCGCTTTCAGGCGGTATTGCCGCCCGCAGCCCCCAATGGTGGTGCCATCGCCATCCGCAAGCAGGTGGTTAAGGACCTGACGCTTCATGACTACGCCAAGCTGGGTGCGTTTGACCGCGTCAGGGTCTCTCAGGTCGGTGCTCTCTCCGAGACTGACCGGGAACTGAACCGGCGGTTGCTGGCCGGGGACATCATCGGGTTTCTGCAACTCGCCGTGCAATCCCGCTATTCCATGCTGATCGCTGGCGGAACATCGACCGGCAAGACCACATTCCTCAACGCACTCCTGAAGCTGGTGCCCGACAATGACCGCATCCTCACCATCGAGGACACCCGCGAGCTCTTCCCATCCCAGCCCAACCATGTGCCGCTGATTGCCTCGAAGGGTGGACAGGGTCTCTCCACTGCCACGATTCAATCCCTGCTTGAGGCCTCGTTGCGCATGCGGCCTGACCGTATCTTTCTGGGGGAGTTGCGCGGTGCCGAGGCCTGGTCGTTCCTGCGTGCCGTCAACACAGGCCATCCCGGCAGCCTGACCACGGTCCACGCCGATTCTCCCAACATGGCCTACGAGCAGCTGATGCTAATGGTTCTGCAGGCCAATCTCGGCCTCAAACGCGAGGAGATCATCACCTATATACGCACTGTCCTGCCGATCTGCGTGCAGCTCACCCGCGAGGGCGGCTGGCGCGGTGTCGCCGAGATCCAGTTCTCAAAATTCCAGCAGGGCAGCACGACCGAGGCAATGCCATGAAACTGCGCCGCCTGGCCGTGCCTGTGATGGGCACAATGCTTGTGATCGCGGCCGCCATCATCCTCTGGACGCTGGCCTACGCCGCCACTACGGCCATCACGTTCAGGGACATGGCGCTGCTGAAAACCGTCACGCAGGTCGATCCAACCGTGAGCGCCCGGCACCTCATGTTCTATTGGAATGACGCCCGTGTTCCGCGCAACGGTCTAATCGCCGCTGCCGCAACAGTGCTTGTCCTTGGCGGCCTGATCATTGCTACCTTCTTTATCCGAAAACCCACGACCTTTGGCGATGCGCGCTTCGCCACATCGGGTGATATCCTCAAGACCAATCTCAATGCCAGGGACGGCCTGATCCTTGGCCGTCATGGTGGCAACCTCATCCGCCACAACGAGGCCGGTCACATCCTGGTCGAAGGCCCAACGCGTTCCGGCAAAGGCCAGGGCTTTGTCGAACCCAATGGCCTGACCTGGGGCGGCTCGATGATCTGCCTTGATCCCAAGCAGGAGAATTTTCGCAGCTTTGGCGCAACGCGTGTGGCGCAGGGCAACGAGGTCTTCCTGTTTGCACCCGGCTCGACGCGCAGCCATGCCTACAATCCTCTGGACTTTGTGCGCCTTGGCCCTGAGCTTTCGACGGACCTGGCCAATCTTGCAGCGTTCCTGATCCCTGAACCGCGCGGCGAAGGTGCGTTCTGGGCGTCATCCGCGCGCAACCTGTTTTCTGCATCACTGGGGTATGTCCTCCAGACGCCGCTCTGTGAGGGACAGCGCAACATCCGCTCGGTTCTGACCTTGCTCTCCACCGGCAGCGATATTGCCAACATGCTGACGGTCATCTGCAAGACAGAACGGGCGCATCTTGCACCCTTCAT
>JBOFFB010000841.1:0-5567 GCA_051648385.1 Allobosea sp. | reverse complement strand
CTCAACACCATGCTTGATCGCATCACGGTGCTGATGGGCGGCCTTCGGCAAGTGTCCGACAACATCGCCCATGATCTGAAAACCCCGCTGACCCGCCTGCGAAACCGCGCCGACGAAGCGTTGCGCCCGAGTGCCACGGAAGCCGACATGCGCCGCGCGCTCGAAGGCGTGACCGAGGATGCGGACAATCTCATCCGTGTTTTCAACGCGCTTCTGATGATCGCGCGGCTTGAGGCGGGTCAAGCGCGCGAGACGATGGCACCGTTCGACGCGAGCACTGCGGCGTTGGGGGTGGTCGAGCTTTATGAGGCTGTAGCGGATGAGGCAGGCGCGCGTCTCATTGCCGACGTGGCGCCGGGTCTGGCAGCGCACGGCAGCCGCGAGCTGGTCGGGCAGGCGCTCGCCAACATGGTGGACAATGCCTTGAAGTATGGCCGCCCGCCCGATGGCACAGCACCGGTGGTCAGCTTGTCCGTGCAGAAGAAGGCCGGTCGTATCGTGTTTGAGGTGGCCGATCGTGGCCCGGGCATTCCAGAAGCACAGCGGGCCAAGGCGCTTGAACGCTTTGGTCGGCTCGATGCCAGCCGCACCCAACCCGGGTTTGGCCTCGGGCTCAGCCTCGCCAAGGCGGTGGCCAACATCCATGAAGGAGAGCTTGAGCTGAGGGACAATGTGCCCGGCCTTGTGGTCGTGCTATCGGTGCCCGCCTGCAAGGCCGAACCCAGTGATGGCAACAGATCCAACGATGCCCGACCCTGAACCACACAGCCTTGCCGCGCGGCTTTGCGCGACACCCGTGCTTCCGCCTCGGCAGGATGCCGGCAAGCTGATTGCGCGCGACGTGTTGGTCGATCTCGATGGTGCAACACGCAAGGCGCTGGAGGCGCTGCTAAGGCACCCGCCAACCACCGCGCTCGTCGCGGGCGTGATCAGCCATTCCCCCTTCCTCGCCAGCATCATCCGCCGCGACCCGTTGATCCTGCGCGACTGTCTTTGCGCTGAACCGAAAGCACAGCTTGAGCGCTGGCTGGAAGCGGCGCGGGGCACTTGTGCCAACGCGTCCAGCTCCGATGATGTGATGAGTGCCTTGCGCCTGATGAAGCGGCAGGCCGCGTTGCTGATTGCGCTGGCCGATTGCGGCGGGGTCTGGACAGTCGATGAGGCGGTCGCAGCCATCACGCTCACAGCCGACACCGCTGTGCAGGGCGCTGTTGATTTCATCCTGCGAAAAGCCATCGAGCGCGGTGCCTACACGCCGGGTGATCCGGCAAATCCCGGCATCGGTTCCGGCCTGATCGTGCTGGCGCTCGGCAAGCACGGGGCAGGGGAGCTCAACTACTCCTCCGACATTGACATCGTGTTGTTCTACGACCCCGAGATTGCGGAAGCTGCCGGCATCGCCGAGCCGTCAAGCTTCTACGTGCGGCTGGCGCGCGATCTGTCGCGGATCCTGCAGGAGCGCACGGCAGACGGCTATGTCTTCCGGGTTGACCTCAGGCTCCGCCCCGATCCAGCGTCCACGCAGGCCGCTGTCTCGACCCACACGGCTTATGCCTACTATGAAAGCGTCGGCCAGAACTGGGAACGCGCCGCCATGATCAAGGCGCGGCCCATGGCAGGTGATATCGCACGGGGGCTCAGCTTCCTCGATGAGCTGAAGCCCTTCATCTGGCGCAAGTACTTCGATTTTGCCGCCATCGCGGACATTCATGCCATGAAGCGGCAAATCCAGGCAGTGAAAGGCCATGAGGCGATTGCGGTCGCAGGTCATGACGTCAAGCTCGGGCGTGGCGGCATTCGCGAGATCGAGTTTTTCGTCCAGACACAGCAACTGGTTTTTGGCGGACGGAGGCCCACCCTGCGCGGGCGGCGCACGCTCGACATGTTGCAAGCCCTCACAGTCGAAGGCTGGATCACCGA
The DNA here is from genome assembly GCA_051648385.1 of Allobosea sp. Lineage (GTDB taxonomy): Bacteria > Pseudomonadota > Alphaproteobacteria > Rhizobiales > Beijerinckiaceae > Allobosea. The sequence continues at coordinate 3,647 of JBOFFB010000841.1, read as the reverse complement.
AACCGCGCGCGATGAGCTGAGCGAAGCTTACCGCTTCCTGCGCACCATCGAGCACCGCCTGCAGATGCGCCATGACGAGCAGACCCAGCGTCTGCCGGTGGACGACGCTGATCTCGCAAACTTCTCGCGTTTTGCCGGTTACGCGGGAACATCCCGCTTCGCAGCGACTTTCACCGGCTACGCCCGGCAGGTGGAGGCGCACTACGCGCTGTTGTTCGAGGATGGCCCGTCGCTGGCGGCAGAGGCTGGCACACTCAGCTTCACAGGTGCCGACGCCGACCCTGAAACGCTTGCGACCTTGCAGCGGCTTGGCTTCCGGGACGCGGCGCAAGCAGCCGAGATCGTGCGGGGCTGGCATTTCGGTCGCCGTTCCGCCGTGACCAGCGCCCGCGCCCGCGAGGCGCTGACCGAGCTCACCCCCGCATTGCTGGTGGCGTTTGGTCGCTCGGGCGATCCTGATGCGGCGCTGAATGCGCTCGACAACGCCTTCGCGCGGCTGCCAGCCGCAGTCGAATTGCTCTCGATCCTGATCAGCCACGAGGCCTTGCTGGCGCTTTTCGCCACCATCCTTGGCAGTGCGCCGCGTCTTGCCCGCATCGTCTCCACCAATCCCCATGTGTTTGATGGCGTCATCGACCCGGCTTTCACCAACGCGGAAATCGACAAGGCCGCCATCCATGCGCGCATCCGCTCGGTGGTCGGAGAGCCGCCCGCGCTGGAAGACGCGCTGGATCGTCTGCGCGATGCAGCCCGTCAGGAGAATTTCCTGATCGGCGCGCGCCTGCTCTCCGGTGTCTACTCTCCGGAGCGGGCCGGCCTTGCCTATGCAAAGGTGGCCGATGGGGTGATTGCCGTGGCGCTCGATGCAGCCCGGCGCGATCTGGTGCTGGCGCATGGCGATATCCCCGATCTTGCCATGACTATTCTCGGGCTTGGCCGTCTAGGCACCCGCGACCTGACGGCCTCATCGGACCTCGATCTGGTGATCATCTATGACGCTCCGGACCTCGAAGTCCGCAGTGGTGGTGACCGTCCGCTCGATGCCGTCACGTGGGCCCAGCGCCTCGCACAAAGGCTCGTCACCACCCTCACCGTTCCGACGCGGCGCGGCACGCTTTACGACGTTGATCTGCGCTTGCGCCCTTCCGGCGGCAAAGGTCCCCTGGCGGTTCGCCTGTCAGGCTTTCGCGACTACCAGACCTTCGAGGCGGAGCTTTGGGAACACATGGTGCTGACCAAGGCGCGCGTGGTGGCGGGCGACGTGGCGCTGGGCGGCAGCGCCATGGCCATCGTGCACGACGTCCTGACCCGACGCCGTGTGCCCGCAGAGGTGGGAAAAGCCGTCAGAGCCATGCGCGCCATGATCGCCGATGCGAAAGGCGACAGGCAAATCTGGGACCTCAAGCTTGTTGCAGGCGGCCTGACCGACATCGATTTCGCCGCCGAGGCGCTGACGCTGGCGCACGCTGCCGATCATCATGGTCTGCTTGGCAGCGATGTCGGAGCCATCCTTGCCGGTGCCGCCGCAGCCGGGTTGATATCGCCAGCCGATGCGGAAACCCTGCGCGCTGCCTACCGGTTGTTCAACGACGTCATTCACTGGCAGCGTCTGACCATCGATGGCGAGTTCGATCCCGCGACAGTGCCTGCGCCGGTGATGCGGCTGATTTCGCGCTCAGCCAATGCGCCCGACGAGAAGGTGCTGGCATCCCTGCTCAACGAAACTTTCGCCGATGTGCGAGCCGTGTTTACGCGCGTTGTGGCCTGATCTAGCTTGACAGTGGGTTGTCGAGCGTCGCCATCGGCACGCGGATCATGACGATCGAGCCGATGCCGACCTGTGATCGGATGCTGAGTGAGCCAATATGTAGTTCGCACAGCGAGCGCGCGATGGCGAGCCCGAGGCCTGAGCCCTTGTGCGAGCGGGCGGTTTCGCCGCCTTCGACCTGCTCGAAGGGCCGTCCGATACGTTTGAGTCTTTCGCGCGGAATGCCAATGCCGTTGTCTGCAATGAAGATGTGCAGCATGTCGCCGCATGGTCTTGCGCGCAGCGAGACCTCACCACCTTCCGGTGTGAACTTTGCCGCGTTCTGCAGGACGTTGCCGATGACCTGAGCCAGCGCAGTGACATCTGCGAGCGCGGCAATGTCCTCAGGTATGTCGATATCCAGTGAAATTCCCTTGTCTTCGAAGGATGGTCTGGTGCCTGCCACCTCGTCCGCCACCAGTGGAGCCAGCGCGATGCGCTGTGGTGTGATGCGGACCTTGCCGGTCTCGATGCGTGACATGTCGAGAATGTCATCGACGATGGACAGCAGATGCTCGCCGCTGGTCTTGATATCGTGGCAGTACGTCACGTGCCGCTCGCAACCCAGGGTGCCGAACATGCCGCTCTGCATCACGTCCGAGAACCCGATGATTGCATTCAATGGCGTGCGCAGGTCATGGCTCATGTTGGCAAGGAACTCGGTCTTGACCTGGCTGGCGATCTCGGCGTCCGCTTTCTGTTCCAGGTAGCGCTCGGCAAGGTCGGTGAGTTGCTGCGCCTGCGCTTCCATCTGGCGGCGTGAGGCTTTCAGATCGGTAATGGTGGCGAGAAGGCGGCGCTCGCTGTCCATCAGCTTGTGCTCGTGCTCCTTGATCTGGGTGATGTCGGTGCCCACCGAAACCGAACCGCCATCCTTGGTCCTGCGCTCGCTGATCTGCAGCCAGCGTCCGTCACCGAGTTTCACCTCACTCAAGCGCGAACGGCTCGCCGGATCCTGATGATGCATGATGTCTTCCGCGATCACCGGCGGTGTGGCCTTGGCCATCACATCATCATAGTGGGTGCCGCTCCTGATCGCGTTCGCTGGCAACTGGTGAAGTTTCTGGAAGCGAGAATTGCAGGTCACGAGGCGTTGCTGCGAGTCCCACAGCACGAAGGCCTCCGGGATGGTTTCGATCGCATCCCACAGTCGCATGTCGGCGGTGGCGGATTGCTCGGCAATGCGGCGTTCTTCGGTGATGTCGACGGCGATGCCGACTAGGTGGCGGCTGGCGGTGCTGGCATCAAGGACCAGTTCGGCCCTCGCGCGCATCCAGAGCCAGTTTCCCGCAGCGTCCTTGATGCGGAAGTCATGGGCGATGTCAGTTCGGTCACCGGCAGAAAGGAGTTTAGCGATTTCGTAAAGGTCGGCATCGTCTGGGTGGACCAGTGCATTCACCTCGCCGAACGACAGGAACTCGCCGCTCCGGCCGAAACCGAGCAAGGCATACATGGAATCGGACCAATAGATGGTGCCGCGTCCCAGATCCCAGTCCCACAATCCGCAGCGGCCACTGTTCAGCGCGGCATCGATGCGCTGGCGCACACGGTCGCAGTCGACATCAGCAGCGCGTGCCCGGCCAGTCTGCATCAGAAAGGCAATTGTCAGCACGCCCAGCACCAGTACCGAAGCGCCCAGCAGCAAGACCACAAGCCGTCCGCGCGCCTGGCTGGTCTGGAGCGCCGCGTTGACGGGCTGCACGATGGCCATCTGGCCGAATGGCGCGGACAGGTTCCGGACAGTTGCCAGCACAGTGCCATCGGCTAATGGGAGTGCAATCACGCCCGCCTTGTCGGCAAACGTCGTCAAGGGCTGGCTTGGTCCCAGAATATCGATGAG
>JBOFFB010000840.1:0-3874 GCA_051648385.1 Allobosea sp. | reverse complement strand
ACACCGCCGCCATGTCATTGACTGGCTTGCCCGCAAGGCTGCGGTAAAGCTCGTCGAGTGATTGCCCGCTCCAGAAGGTTTCCTCGAACTTGTCCATTCCGGCCTGGGTGCGGCGATACAGCAGCGTCTTGTCGACGATGATGGCCCAGCACCAGACAGAGGCCACGATCAGGCCGATCATCACCAGCTTGACCACAAGATGGGCGTGCATGAACAGCGCCCAGAAGGACATGTCGATTGGGGCCTGGGCAACTTCAACAGGTGTCATCTGCTCACGTCCTTTGGCGGCTTCGGGCAAAAGTCGCCCGAAACCGCAACCGGGTTTCATCATGCCGGGAATGTCCCGAACCAATCGCGCCCGATTCCGGCGAAAGAAGGGCGCAAAAGCTGGTCCGGAACATGGTTTTCCCGTGTTCAAGGCAAGTTAAGCCCTCAATAGGGTTAATGTCGGGTTAGGATTGCGTGCAGCGCAGCATGGAAGCTGACCGTCTAGTCGATCAAAGGGCACGTCATCGCGAGCAAAGCGAAGCGATCCAGCGGCGCCGTCGCACAATTTCTCGACCATCAAGCCCGGACTAACCGCTGGATGGCTTCGCTGCGCTCGCCATCACGACCAAGGCGGCAATCCTATGCTGGCTCACCACCCATCACATCCGCCAGCCCCGCCGCCATGTCACCCCGTGACGCGATCGTGATCCGCTCCAGCCCGAGCCAGTGCGCCATCAGCCGAAGTTCTGCCGCCAATGGTTCGAGCGCTTGTGCGCCATCACTATCAGGCTCGCTGTGTGTGGCCAGCACGCGCAAGAGGCCCGCTTGCCGGTCGGCTTTCAGGTCCACCCGCGCCACCACCCGCTCGCCCAGCACAAACGGCAGCACATAGTAGCCGTGTACGCGCTTCTCCGCTGGCGTGTAGATCTCCAGCCGTATGCGCGCGCCGAACAGCGCCTTGGTGCGCTCGCGTTGCCAGATCAGCGGGTCGAACGGTGCGAGCAGCGCCTGCGCCTCGACGCGGCGGGGTATGCGCGCCTTGTGCCAGAGGTAAGCAGGCTTGTCCCAGCCGGCCACGCTGATGGGCAGCAATTCGCCCGCTTCGACGAGCTCCGCCACCCGCGCCTTGCTATCGGCAGGATCAAGCCGGAAGTAATCGCGCAGGCATGGTTCGGTCCCGACGCCATGGGCTGCAGCGGAAATGCGCATCAGCTCACGCTGGGCATCGGCGTCGGTCGGCGTCGGCATGGCCAGCACCGCTTTCGGCAACACCCGTTCGGTCAGATCGTAGACGCGCTCGAATGCCCCGCGACGAGTGGCTGTCGTTATCTCGCCAGCCCAAAACAGCCACTCAAGCGCCATCTTGCCATCGGACCAGCCCCACCAGCCGCTGCCTTTGCCGCTCTGGCCCTTGCGCTGAACCGAAAGCTCGGAGGCGGCCATTGGCCCATGCGCTGCCACCTCGCGCCGGACTGTCTCGATGAAATCTGCCTTCTCGCGCCCGAAACGCGCCAGACCGGTGTAGGTGCCCGTCCCGGCAGCAGCCCGCGCCATGCGCCATCTGAACAGGGGCTGCATTTCGACAGGCAGATACGACGCCTCATGCCCCCAGTATTCGAACAGCTTGCGTTTGCGCCCGTCATAGGCAAGCGCCTCAAGATCAGCGGTGGCATAAAGCCCAAGCCGCGAGAAGCCCGGCAGCGTGTGGGCACGCGCGATGATGTTGACGCTGTCGATCTGGAGCACGCCGAGCCGCTGCACCAGCCTGGCAAGGTCGCGCTTCGGCGATGGATCAGGGCTGCGAGGCTGACCAAACCCCTGCGCCGCCAGCGCGACCCGCCGCGCGTCGCGCAAGGACAGGCTGTTCGATCCGCGCTTCAGAGCCATACTGCCACCTCAGACACGATCAAGCTTGAGCCGCTGACGCAGTGCTTCGGGAATGCGCCGCGCCCGCCCTCCACCGACACAGGCCACAGTGACTTCGGCGGTCAGCAAAACCTCGTCGCCGCGCATCACGCGCTGCTTGAGCTCCATGGAGGCCCCGCGTGCCAGCACCGGCACGGTTTCGATGCTGAGCATGTCGTCCATCACAGCGGGCTTGAGCCAATCGATGGTCATGCGCCTGACCGCGAAGGCCAGCGGCACAGATTGTGTGCCTTCGGAGGAGAACATCTCGCTCTGCTCAATGCCGAGCGAGCGGATGAGTTCGGTGCGGCCGCGCTCGAGAAAACGCAGGTAGGAGGCGTGATAGACCACACCGGAGAAATCAGTGTCTTCGTAGTAGACGCGGATGGGGAGGTGGCCCTTCGCGCCGTGTTTTACCTCATCTTTGCCAACCGTCATCGATCCGAAATCCATCTGTCATGCAGTGCTGACAGATTGTTGGTGTATCTGGAGCTGAACTAATGGCCACTAGCGTCTCTCGCCGTCAAGCACTTGCCGGACTTGGCGGCACAGCGTTGTTGTCACGCATGACAGTTGATGCCGCGCATTCACAGACCGACTGGCGGGCGACCCAGAAAGAGCTTCGCCTTGGTGTTTCCTCTGCCGAAAACGAGGCGGGGGCACTGGCCCGCTGGGAACCGGTGGCGCGATACCTGTCCCGTGAACTTGGCGTTCCGGCGCGCACCTACCGGGTGGCGGACTATGCCGGCCTCGTTGAAGGGATGCGCGGCGATCAGATCGAATGCTCGCGCTTTGGCCCGGCGGTCTATTCCCTTGGCCGCCGCATCATGGGCGACAAGCTCAAGCCGCTGTTCCGCGATGTCGACCAGAACGGAGCCGAGGGATACCTGTCCATCGTGATCGTCAAGGCTGACAGCCCCATCCAGTCGCTGGCAGACCTGCGCGGCAAGCCGTTTCTTTTCTCCGATCCGAACTCGACATCCGGCTACGCCTTCCCGAAGTATTTTATGCGTCGGCAGGGCATCGACCCGAACACGTTCTTCAGTGCGTCTGTGTTCTCCGGCAGCCACGAAAACTCGGTGCAGGCTGTGGTGCGCGGCCAGTATGAGGCCGCCGCGACCCATTGGACCAACGAAAACAGCGGCATGGTGCAGCGTCTTGAAAGCCGCAACATGATCCCGCGTGGTGCGACCCGGATCATCTGGCGCTCGCCGATCATTCCCAACAGCCCTTTCTGCGTTCGGGCAAACCTGCCGTTAGTGCTGCAGGATGCAATCGCCGCTGCCATGCTCGGCATGAAGGACAAGGATCCGGCAACCTGGGCTGCGTTGACAGACGGCAATGTCAGCCGCTTCGCGCCAGCCCGGCACGAAGACTACCTGGATGTCGTCACGGTCATGGAGGAACTGGACCGCGAGCGAAAGCAGCGGCCAGGCTAGACCTCAAGCTTCCCCCTCATCCAGGAACAGCCCAAACTGCGCACCCTCGCGCTTCGGCTCAGGCATGCCCAGATGCCGGAAGGCCGCCACCGTCAGCACCCGGCCGCGCGGCGTGCGCTGCAGGAAACCTTGCTGCAACAGAAACGGCTCGATGATGTCCTCGATGGCATCGCGCGGCTCTGACAGTGCGGCTGCGATCGTCTCGATGCCGACCGGGCCACCGCCGAACTTCTCGGCTACCATCAGCAGATAACGCCGGTCCATTAGGTCGAGCCCGATGGCGTCGACATCGAGCAGCTTCAGCGCCTTGTCGGCAACAGGCCGCGTGATCGTGTCAGCGCCGTCGACGATGGCAAAATCGCGCACCCGGCGCAGCAGCCGCCCTGCGATGCGTGGCGTGCCGCGCGAGCGCTTGGCCAGTTCGTTGGCGCCGTCCGCACTGATGCCGATGCCCATGACGCGCGCACCACGCGCCACGATCTTCTCAAGCTCATCGACTGTGTAGAAGTTGAGCCTGATCGGAATGCCGAAACGGTCGCGCA
>JBOFFB010000839.1:0-2000 GCA_051648385.1 Allobosea sp. | reverse complement strand
CTTTTCGCGCGGGGTTAAGCCGCCTTCTTGCGCTCGGCGATACGCACCAGATCGCGCATCAGACGGGTCGTGCCCTTGAGCCGCTGCTCGGGTTTTTCCATGTCGCGCACGAAAACCAGCTTCATGTCCGGGCGAACCTTCGCGGTGGCAGCGCCTTGCTCGGTGACATAGGCAACCAGCCCATCGGGGTTGGCATAGGAATTGTTGCGGAAGGCCACGATGATGCCTTTCGGCCCGGCCTCGACCTTCTCGACATTGGCCCGGCGGCACAGCACCTTGATGGCCACGATGTCGAGCAGCTGGCGCACCTCGTCCGGCATCGGCCCGAAACGGTCGATCATCTCCGCCCCGAAGCTCTCGATCTCGGCATCGTCCTCCAGCGTAGACAAGCGCTTGTAGAGCCCAAGCCTGAGCACAAGATCTTCGACATAATGCTCCGGGATCATCACCGGCGTGCCGATGGTGATGGTGGGTGACCACTGGTCCTCAGTGGGCTCAGTGATTCCGGCCTTCAGCGACGCCACGGCCTCCTCCAGCATCTGCTGGTAAAGTTCGTAGCCGACCTCCTTGATGTGGCCGGACTGTTCGTCGCCAAGCAGGTTGCCAGCGCCGCGAATGTCGAGATCGTGGCTCGCAAGCTGGAAGCCCGCGCCCAGCGTATCAAGCGATTGCAGTACCTTGAGACGTCGCTCTGCCTGCAAGGTCAGCTTCTTCTTTTCGTGCAGCGTGAACAGCGCATAAGCTCGCGTTTTGGAACGGCCGACGCGGCCCCGAAGCTGATAGAGCTGCGACAGACCGAACATGTCGGCCCTATGCACGATCAGCGTGTTCGCGGTCGGGATGTCGAGGCCGGATTCGACGATGGTGGTCGACAGCAGGACATCGAACTTGCCCTCGTAGAATGCTGTCATGACATCTTCGAGCTGACCCGCCGCCATCTGGCCATGGGCAATCGCGACCTTGCACTCGGGAACCTGCTTGTCGAGGTAGTCCTTCACCCCGGCCAGATCCTCGATGCGCGGCACGACATAGAATGATTGCCCACCACGATAGCGCTCGCGCAGCAGGGCCTCGCGCACCATCAGACCATCAAATGGGGCGATGAAGGTGCGCACGGCCAGCCTGTCCACCGGAGGCGTTGCAATGATCGACAGATCGCGCACGCCGGTCATGGCCAATTGCAGCGTGCGCGGGATCGGCGTGGCAGAGAGCGTCAATACGTGCACCTCCGCCCGCAGCTCCTTCAGCCGTTCCTTGTGGGCGACGCCGAAGTGCTGCTCCTCGTCAACAATGACGAGGCCCAGATCCCTGAAGGCGATGTTCTTGCCAAGGATCGCGTGCGTGCCGACGACGATATCCATCGTGCCGTCCGCCATGCCCTCCTTGGTGGCCTTGGTCTCGATCGTACCAACGAAACGCGAGGCCTGGCCGACCTTGACGGGCAGGCCCTTGAAGCGCTCGGCGAACGTCTTGTGGTGCTGGCGCGCCAGAAGCGTCGTCGGCACCACCACTGCCACCTGCTTGCCCGCCATCGCCACGGCAAAGGCGGCGCGCAGGGCAACTTCGGTCTTGCCGAAGCCGACATCGCCGCAGATCAGCCGGTCCATCGGCCGGCCAAGCCCAAGATCGTCGACTACGGCATCGATGGCGCTGAGTTGGTCCTCGGTCTCCTCATAGGGGAAACGCGCGGCGAACTCGTCGTAGAGCCCTTCTGGCAGCGTGATCCTTGGAGCATCCTTGAGCAAGCGGGCGGCGGCGATCTGGATGAGCTTGCCCGCGATTTCGCGGATCCGCTGCTTCATCTTCGCCTTGCGGGCTTGCCAGCCCGGACCACCAAGACGATCAAGCTGGACTTCGTTGTCTTCCGAGCCATAGCGCGACAGAAGTTCGATATTTTCCACCGGCAAGAAAAGCTTGTCGCCGGCGTTGTAATGGATTTCCAGACAGTCATGCGGCGCGCCAGCCGCGGTGATGGTCTTCAGCCCGATGAAGCGCCCGAT
>JBOFFB010000838.1:0-2169 GCA_051648385.1 Allobosea sp. | reverse complement strand
AAGAAGCTGATTTCCGCCGACTACAGCCAGATCGAGTTGCGCGTGCTGGCGCATATGGCGGACACGCCGACGCTCCGCCAGGCCTTCGCCGACGACCTCGACATCCACGCCATGACGGCTTCCGAGATGTTCGGCGTACCGGTGAAGGACATGCCCGGCGAGGTCCGGCGGCGCGCAAAGGCGATCAATTTCGGCATCATCTACGGCATCTCCGCCTTCGGGCTGGCCAACCAGCTCGGCATTGGGCGCGAGGAGGCCGGGGCCTACATCAAGAAGTATTTCGAGCGTTTTCCCGGCATCCGCGCCTACATGGACGAGACCAAGGCCTTCGTGCGCGCCAACGGCTTCGTCACCACCATCTTTGGCCGCGTCTGCCACTATCCCGATGCGTCGTCATCCAACCCGCAGATGCGGGCTTTCGTCGAACGGCAGGCGATCAATGCACCGATCCAGGGCTCGGCGTCGGACATCATCCGCCGCGCCATGATCCGCATGGAGGACGCGCTGACAGACGCGCGCCTCAACGTGCGCATGCTCTTGCAGGTGCATGACGAACTGGTGTTCGAAGCGCCCGAAAGCGAGGTCGAACGCGCCCTGCCGATCATTCGCAAGGTGATGATCGACGCGCCGATGCCTGCGCTGTCTTTGAGAGTGCCGCTGCAGGTCGATGCGCGGGCGGCGGCAAATTGGGATGAGGCGCATTGATGTCCCAGTGTCATCACCGGCCTTGTGCCGGTGATCTCCGCACGAAGGCGACAAGTCTCGCGGATAACGTTGCCGAGGTTCCCGGCACAAGGCCGGGAACGACACTGGTGGCTCAATCTGCGCTCCCATGCCAGACGGGCTGAAACCCGCCACGCAAGGCGGCCAGCGATGTTGGCGGCGTCAGCACGTCGGCCAAACCGGCTGGAATGGCGATGCGCTCGCCATAGCCATGGTGTGACCACTCCAGCAGCTTGCCGGCCCGCACCGAAAACGCGCGGCCCTGAAACGACACCATCGCGCCATCGGGCAAAGCCTCGAATGGCACCTGATGCGTGCGCTTGGTCCGCCCATCGCGCCGTTCGGCATCAAGCTGTGCATCCAGCGCCGGACATGGCGGCAGCTGTTCGGCACCGCCCACCGCCGCGCGCCGATACGCCATCGCATCAGCGCGGCGGCATTCCATGCAGGGACGATGGCCCGCCGCCAGCGCCGTGACCTCATCGCAGAAGAACAGCTCGGTGAAGCGCTTGCCGTCCCAGACCTCGCGGCCAGCCGCTTTGCGTGCTTCGCGGCGGCCCTTGAAGTCGTTGAGACAGATGATCCACTGGCGCGAGGCCCACGGGCGGCCCGTCACGCGCTTGGTCGCCGCATCATGGAAGCGCCCGCCGCGATTGCCGAAAAACAACCCGCGTGATGGCGTGGTTTCGAGATCACCGAATGGCGTGACGCGATTTGGAAGTGACATGGCGCGAGGCTATCGCACGGCGCAGGCAAGCGAAAGACTGCAAAGTTGACGCTTTGCACCACCTTGCGCCACCATCAGCTCATGATCTGGCTCGACAGTCTCACCAAGGCCGATTCGCTGCCTGCCGCTTGGCTGATCGTCACCGGTGAAGCCCCGCGCACGCGGCCGGAGCGCAGTGCCTTGCGACATGCCACGACGCGGAATGTGCTGTCCATGCAGCTTGGCGTATTTCCGGATGAGATCGAGCTGGCCAATGACATCAAGGGGCGGCTGATGGCGCTGGGGCCTGACAATCAGCTGCTGCATGTCTCGCATGCCACGCGGGATGGCATGGTGCTGGTGGCGATGGGACGCGCCCGGATCGGGGCTGACATCGAGCGAGTGGGCTCAGGCGCCATCCCCTTTGCGGCGCTGCACCGGGCCGAGCAGTTGTGGCTGCACCAGCTGCCAGATGAGCAGCGCGAGCTGGCATTCGCCGAGCTTTGGGCAGTGAAGGAAGCGCACGGCAAGTGGGCAGGCACGGGCCTCCTCAATGCCGAAATCCACCCGGCCCTGCCAGCGTCTGACGGCACCTGGCAAATCGCCGGCAGTATCGATGTGGCGCTGGCGACAAAAATGGTGACGCTAGCAGCCCAGCGCTCTGCGCTGGGAATTACAGACGATAGCCAGCGCTATGCGCGGGAAACTACAGACGATAGCCAGCGCTATGCGCGGGAAAC
>JBOFFB010000837.1:0-5155 GCA_051648385.1 Allobosea sp. | reverse complement strand
AGCATGGCTGGGGCCATGCCGAGCGAGGTGCCCAGCATGCAGCCGACCATCACGGGCATCTGGTTGGTACGTGCAGCCTGCATCGCGGCAATCGCTGCGGTCAGACCGCCCGTCTTGTCGAGCTTGATGTTGATGGCGTCATAGAGCGTCATGGTGTGGGCCAGATGTTCGGCACCATGGAAGCTCTCGTCGGCGCAGATCGGGATCGGGCTGTGAAGATGTTCGAGTGCGCCATCATCAGCGACGGGGAAGGGCTGTTCAATGAGTTCGACCCCTGCTGCGACGCAGGCCGCAACGTTGGCGGCGAAGTTGCCGGGCGTCCAGCTTTCATTGGCATCCACCACAATGCGCGAATCTGGCGCGCCCTTTCGCACGGCGGCGATGCGGGCGATGTCGCCGTCGCCGCCAAGTTTGACCTTGAGCAGCGGGCGGTGGCTGGCCGCTTCGGCGGCAGCCTGCATGCTGGCCGGATCACCCAGGCTCAACGTATAACAGGTTGTCACGGGTTTGGGCGCAGGCGTGCCGGTCAGCTCCCAGACGCGTTTGCCCGCAGTCTTGGCGGCAAGATCCCACAAGGCGCAGTCGAGTGCGTTGCGGGCCGCCCCGGCCTTGAGGCCAGAAGTGAGATGAGCTTGCGTGCCACCTCCTGCGAGGAGCGCTGCCTGCCGTTGGATATCGGCAACGACGCCGTCCACCGTCTCGCCATAGCGCGGATACGGCACACATTCGCCTTGGCCCGTATGCTGGCCATCGCCGACGCTGGCCCGCACCACCACAGCCTCGGTGCGGCTACCGCGCGATATGGTGAAAGATCCCGCGATCGGGAAGCGTTCGATCGCGACGGTCATGGTCAATGGGGAAAAGCTGTTCATCGGATCGTTCAATGTGATTTGGTGCGGGTCGAAGCCGGGTATTCTGCCATGATCCGGTCAACGATGGCACCCACGCCGAAGCGCACCGGATCGACCGCCGGCAAGTGATGCTTCATTGATGCCTCAGCCAGGACATGCAACGCCGCCGACTGATCCAGCGCCTTGGTGTTGATGGCAATGCCGACGCAACGGATGGCCGGGTTGGTCAGCCGTCCGCAGGTGATGGTCAGGTCTATGACCTCCTGTATCGATGGCAACGGATGCTCCACACCACGCATTTTCGTGCGCGTCGGTTCGTGGCAGACTACGAAAGCATCAGGCTGAGCGCCATGCAGAAGGCCGAGTGTGACGCCGGAATAGGACGGATGGAACAGTGAGCCCTGGCCTTCAACCAGATCCCAATGGCCGGGGTCGGCTGCAGGAGCGATCCACTCGACCGCGCCCGAGATGAAGTCGGCCACGACAGCGTCGATGGCGACGCCGCGCCCGGAGATGAAGATGCCGGTTTGGCCCGTGGCGCGAAAATCGGCATCGAAGCCGCGGGCGCGCATCTCCTTTTCCAGCGCCAGCGCCGTGTATTTCTTGCCGGCGGAGCAATCGGTGCCGACGGTCAGCAGACGCAGGCCCGGTCGCTTGGTGCCCTTGCCGGTGTCGAAGCGTTGATCGGAATGACGCACGTCGAACAGCAGGCGGCCATGTTTTGCGGCTGCCGCTGCGATCTCGGGATTGTCGCCAAGCTTCATGTGCAGACCGCTGGCGATATCCATCCCGGCCTCGATGGCAGCCACGATCGGAGCACTCCAATGGGCCGGCAGCACGCCTCCGGCATTGGCCACGCCGACGATCATGGTCCTGACACCCTTGGCCTTTGCCTCGGCAATCGAGAGGTCCGTGATGTGCAGGTCCGCCCCGCAGCCCGGCAGGCGCAACTGCCCGAGGCACCATTCAGGCCGCCAGTCGGCAATGCCATGCGCGGTCTTGGCCGCGAGCTGATCACGGACATCGCCGAGAAACATCAGATAGGGCGGGTTGATCTGCATGGTCGGGTCCAAATGGCTCGGGTCAAGTTCAATCCAAGAGTGCACGCTATCGGCATGGGATGCCAATGCAAAGGCCGCAACAGCGAGCGGTGAAAGGGTGAGGCAAACCGATCTCTCGATGCAATTTTTGCATGAGAACAGGTTGCATCACGATTGCCTTGCAGAGCATGGTCAATATCCGAGAAGGTTCATATCATTGCCACCGGAGACGATTGTGATGGATACCCGATGGCTGCAGGATTTTCTCGCGCTGGCCGAGGTGCGTAATTTCACCCGCGCCGCACAGCGCCGCAACACCTCGCAAGCCGCGTTCAGTCGACGCATCCAGTCGCTCGAGGCCTGGGCTGGTGCTGCGTTGATTGATCGTGGCGCCTTCCCGGTAGTGCTGACGACTTCTGGCGAGCAGTTTCGCGTGCATGCTGGCGAAGTGCTGGCCAAACTCGCCGAAGCACGCAGCGAAGTCGATGGCAGACCGGTGTTCGGGCGTGACCATGTCCGGGTCGCGCTGCCTTATGTGATTGCCACCTCGCTGTTCAGCGCTTGGTGGCGGGACTGGAGCGGCAATGGCGGCGCGACCTGTGCGCTTGTCCACGGCAATGTGCTTGATCTCGTCGGCTCGCTCGTGTCCGGCGCGTCCGACATCATGATCTGTCATGAAACCAGCCAGCAGCCGATCCATGTCGACCCGGATCGCTTCGAGCGTGTGGTGCTGGCGCGCGACCAGTTGAAGCCCTTTGCAAGCCGAGCGGCGCTGGCGGGCGGCCTGAACTTTCCGGGTTCCGAGGCGCGGCCCGTCCCACTGTTGATGTATTCGCCTGCGATCTATTTTTCGCGCCTCGTTGATATTCTCATCGAAGCGGCGCCTGCTCCGCTTGTCGGTGCACGCGTGGCGGAGAGTGACATGGCAGACGTTCTGCACGCGATGGCATCGGCGAGCCTGGGCGCGGCCTGGCTGACGACCTCGACCGTGAATGCCCGGGCTGCGTCGCTCGGGAGCGATCTTGTGGCGCTGGGCGGCGAGGCCTGGTCGTTGCCGCTCAGTGTGGTTGCGTTCAAGGCACGGCACCAGCGCAAGCGCACCGTGCAGGAGGTCTGGGCGCGCCTGTCGGCTTCGGCTTTGCGCGCGGTTTAAGATGCACCGGTGCATTGCAGCCTTGCCTTTGCCGCACTCCCGTGTCGAGGCTGCGCAGGCCCGAATCACGGCATAAGGGTATGCAAATGGGACGTTTCCTTGCCAGATGGCACGCAAGACTGATTGGGAAACTGCTCGCGCAGATTGTGCTGGCCCTTGCTACCATCACGGTCAGTCTCGCGCAGGTTCCGGCTGATGCTGCCAATCCACGTGTCCGCGTCGATCAGCTTAGAGCAGAAATCCAGCAGATCGAAACGTCGCTGGCCAGCCGGGAGCTCAGTGATACAGACTTGCAGCGTGTGCGCCAGCGGACTGATCCGCTGCTCGACCAGTTGCGGACGCTCACTGATGATTTTGGCCAACGCACGGACCAGGCCCGGCAGCGGCTTGAACAACTCGGGCCCAAGCCCGAAGCCAAGGCCACTCCTGAAAGCAATGACATTGCGGCAGAACGGACGCTGCGCGAAAAGGCCTTGAGCGAGGTCGATGAAGGCGCGAAGCTGGCACGCGCGCTTTTGCTGCAAGGCGAACAGATCCTCAGCACCGTAGCCGACAGGCGCCGTGCGCTGTTTGCACGAACCCTGTTCGAGCATGGCCCGAGCCTGCTTACGCCATCGCTTTGGGTATCGCTCCTGACGTCGCTGCCACAGGATATCCAGGCCCTCAACCTCCTCGCCCGGGACTGGCTGCTTGGCGCGATGGGCCGCATGACAAGCAGTGGGTTCTTTCTTGTGCTGCTGTCTTTCGCCGCCGGTGTCGGACTTTACATCGCGCGCTCACGCTATCTGCCCATCGTGATGACCTATCTCGGCGACAAGTCTGATGCCACGCGCCTCAATCGGCTGGTCACAGCTGTGGTCAGGCTGATCGCGGGAGCGTTGCCGGCCATGCTGGCGAGTTGGCTGATCTATACAGCAATGATCAACGGCGGCCTTGTGCCGCTGCGCCTCGCGCCCTTTGTCTGGGCCGTCCTCGGCGGGCTGGCATTCCTGGCCTTCATCGGAGCACTGGCGGATGCGACGCTCGCGCCGAAGTGGCCACAACGCCGCATCTTCGGCGTAGCGGACCGCAATGCCAGGATCCTGAAACAGATGATGGGCTCGGCGGCGCTGGTCCTGATTGTCTCGAAAGCTGTCGAAGCGTTGCTTCAGTCGATTGCGGCGGGTTTGTCGCTGTCGATTGCGATGCGCGCTGCCTTTGCGCTGATTTTCGCCGTTGTGCTGGCTTACTGGCTCAACAAGCTCAGGGACACTGGCGAGGATGCTGACGGTGCGGGGCTGGGGCCCTATGTTCCGGTTGACGGGGCCATGCTGGCACCCTTGAGGCTTGTGGGCTGGGTCCTTGTCGTGGTGATCGGCGGGGCAGCACTGTTCGGGTACGTCGCCTTTGCCTCTTTCCTTGTCGATCAAGCGGCCTGGATCGTGATTGTCGCGACCCTCATTGCACTGGCGCTCATGCTCGCGGACGAGAGCCTGCAATCGCTCCTGGCCGGTGACGGGCGCGTCGCCACGGCGCTTCAGACCAATGTCGGTTTGCGCAAGCGTTCGCTCGAACAGGCGGCCGTGCTGGGTGCGGGCATGATCAAGCTGGTGCTGCTGATCATCGGGCTGATGCTGATCCTTGCGCCATGGGGTGTCGAGTCGACCGATCTGACATCGTCCCTGAAAGCCGCCTTTTTCGGGTTCAAGGTCGGTGACGTCACCATCTCGCTGTCGGCGATCATCATTGCAGGCCTGCTGTTCGCGCTCGGCATTGCCGCCACCAAAGCACTGACCCGGTGGCTTGACGAGCGTTTCCTGCCTGCCACCGATCTTGACACGGGCCTGCGCAACTCGTTGCGCACCATGGCGGGCTATCTCGGCTTTCTGGCAGCATTGGCGCTGTCGATCTCGTCGCTGGGTCTCAGCCTCGAACGCCTTACCATCGTGGCCGGTGCACTTTCGGTCGGTATCGGCTTCGGGCTGCAGTCCATCGTCTCGAACTTCGTATCCGGCCTGATCCTGCTCTGGGAACGCCCGATCCGCGTTGGCGACCTGATCGTTGTCGGAGATGGCGAAGGCACTGTCAGACGCATCAACGTTCGATCAACGGAGATCGAGACATTCGATCGT
>JBOFFB010000836.1:0-2980 GCA_051648385.1 Allobosea sp. | reverse complement strand
GGCCTGCCCCAGAGTGCCCCCGTGATCAGGCAGATCAGTGCGAACGAGGCCCCGATAGGCGCAGCTGCCTTTTGTGCGACTTCGGCCAGCGGGTGCCGCCAGACCAGCGCGCCAATCGCCGAGATGGTCATCAACGTGTAGAAGAACATCGCCAACCACGCTGCGGGCACGTGGATATACATGATGCGGATGGTCTCGCCCTGCTGGTAGTCGGCAGGCGCGGTGAACCAGGCACCATAAAAGCCGACGGCAAAGCACGTGATGCTCATGCCCGCAATCCAGGGCAAAACCCTGCCCGACAGCGACATGAAGCGCGTCGGGTTGGCGAGCTGGTTGATGAGCGTCATCTTGGCAAGCGTCATGGCGTCTTCTTGGTTTCCAGGCTTCAGATTTACGCAAGCATAAGCGCGTGCGCAATCCTCGCGCCAGATGTCTAGTCGATCTGCCGCAGACCGGCAGCAGCACCGATCACGCCAATGACGGCAAATACGAGCGTCAGTGCACCCAGGATGGCCAGGGGCGTTGCCAGCGGGATGGTGCCGCCGACAGCTGCATTGCAGGTGGCCACACCGAAAATCAGGGTCGGGATCATCAGGGGCAGGGCCACGATGGCGATCAGCACGCCGCCGCGCCGTATCCCTGCGGTGAGCGCGGCACCGACTGCGCCGATGAAGGTGAGCGCAGGTGTGCCTACCAGAAGGCTGAGAGCAGCGGCAGCCATGCCCGCGGGCTCCATGGCGAGCAGCAGCCCGAACAGCGGCGCGGCCAGTGCCAGCGGCAATCCGGTGGTCAGCCAGTGGGCGAGGCATTTGGCCAGCACGATGCCTTCCAGCGGCAGTTGCCCGGCTTTGAGCAGATCCAGCGTGCCATCCTCGGCATCGGCCTGGAACAGCCGGTCAAGGCCGATCAACGTGGCAAGGACAGCTCCAATCCAGAGGATGGCAGGGGCTATGCGGGCCAGCAGGTTGAGATCGGGCCCGATGGCGAACGGCGTCAGCGTCACGATCATCAGGAAGAAGACGAGCGCGAAAGACGCGCCGCCGCCAATGCGCAGGCTGAGCGCGAGATCGCGGCGGACGAGGGCGACAAAGGCGCTCATGCGGGCGATGTTCCTGCTGGTTGGCCAGCGGTATGGGCACCAAGGTCAAGCGTGCGCAGGCCCGGCCATTCCAGCGGATCGTGGGTGGCGGCAATGACCAGCCCGCCAGAGGCGAGATGGCTGCCGACAACACGGGCCAGCCGCATGCGCGCGGCAACATCAAGTGCGTTCGTGGGCTCGTCCAGCAACCAAACAGGGCGGTTCATGCTGGAGGCGAGGCACAGCCGTGCCAGCGAGACGCGGCGGCGCTGGCCAGACGACAGATAAGCGCACGGAACATTGGCGAGTGATGCGAGATCGAAGGCGTCAAGCGCCGCATTGACCGTGCCGCCTTCGCCCGCGAACACGATGGACTGCCAGCCCTCCAGCAACTCGCGAACGCTGAGCGCGCCCTTTAGCGGATCACGGCTGGAAACGAAGATGTTGCGCTGGGGCAAATCGATGTCGGGCATAGTTGGAGACATGCTGACGCTACCTGCCTCGGCCCGGAGCAAACCTGCGAGGATGCGCAGCAGGGAGGTCTTGCCGATCCCGTTCGGCCCCGTCAGCGCCAGCCCTTCGCCTCCCGCAACACTGAACGAGAGGCCCGTGAACAGGCTGCGCTCGTTGCGGCGGCAGGCCAGGTCGCTTGCGGTGAGGGTGCTGGTCGCTGCCAAGGTGGATAGGGTCCGGAACCATCGGCTGCAGCGGTTGATCCCGTGCGACCGTGCAATTTCATCTTCCGACCCAATAGCCTAACGTTTTGAATTCTTCTATAGAGCGCATGGCTGCGCCGCGCGCCTGATCCGGCGCGGGCACCCGGGCACTCCCGGGGCGGCGCGCACTTTGTTGCTGTGGCGGTTTCGCACCCGGGCAATTGCCTGCTGCGGACCTCGTCACAGGCCTTCAGAACCGGCCTGAGCCCTCAGGCCCGCCCTGTGACCATTGCCCAAAGGATGTCGCCCCATGGCTTCTGTCGATTCGTTCAAATGCGCCCGGACCCTCAAGATTGGTGAAAAGTCCTATGTGATCTATTCGCTGGCTGAGGCCGAGAAGAACGGACTCAGCGGCATTTCCGCGCTGCCGTATTCGATGAAGGTGATGCTTGAAAACCTGCTGCGTTTCGAGGACGGGCGCACGGTGACCAAGACAGACATCATGGGCTTCGTTGATTGGCTCAGCGCCAAGGGCAAGGTCGACAAGGAAATCGGTTTCCGCCCCGCCCGTGTGCTGATGCAGGATTTCACCGGTGTTCCGGCGGTGGTCGATCTCGCGGCCATGCGAGACGGCATGACCACGCTTGGTGGTGATCCGTCGAAGATCAACCCGCTGGTGCCGGTTGATCTGGTGATCGACCACTCGGTCGTGGTGGATTTCTTCGGCACGCCGCAGTCGCTCGGCCAGAACGTCAAGCGCGAATACGAGCAGAATATCGAGCGCTACAACTTCCTCAAATGGGGCCAGGGCGCTTTCGACAATTTCCGTGTCGTGCCGCCCGGCACCGGCATCTGCCATCAGGTCAACGTCGAGTATCTCGCGCAGACCGTCTGGACCGCCAAGGAAAAGCGCAAGGACAAGAAGGGCAAGACCGTCACTGTCGAGATTGCCTATCCCGACACCGTGGTCGGCACCGATTCGCACACGACCATGGTCAATGGCCTTGGCGTGCTCGGCTGGGGCGTCGGCGGCATCGAGGCTGAGGCTGCCATGCTCGGCCAGCCGCAATCGATGCTGCTTCCCGAGGTGATCGGCTTCAAGCTCAACGGCAAACTGCGCGAAGGCATCACTGCGACCGACCTTGTGCTGACGGTCACACAGATGCTGCGCAAAAAGGGTGTTGTCGGCAAATTCGTGGAATTCTTCGGCCCCGGCCTCGACAACCTGACATTGGCTGACCGTTCC
>JBOFFB010000835.1:0-2709 GCA_051648385.1 Allobosea sp. | reverse complement strand
GACGTTCCCGTTCGATGAGTCCGAACTTGCGACCGGAACATCAAACAGCGAAACTTACCAACTTCGAAACCTTCTCCGGCTGACGTGGTTCCTGGATGACGTCTCCGGTGTCAGCGCGCTATCCTGATCCTGAGGCCGCTCAGGTCAACCGAGGCCTTGAAGCCGATCTGTTTGCCAGAGATTTCGAGTTCCACGCCGCGGGAATTGCGCAACCGGGCGACAGCACCACCGCCAGCAGCCGCAACACCGGCACTGACTGCCCGATAGCTGCCTTCGATGTCGCTGGCGCGACGCAGGTTGCGGACCCGGCCGACGAAGTCGACGGACGCCAGTCCGATCGTGGCACCGAGACTGACTCCGCCTATGTTCAGACGGTAGCGATCACCCTTGAAGGAGAGGGAACCGCTGCCGCTGCTGAAGCCGAGGATAAAGCCACCCCGGACCAGCCGGAACTCGATCCGCCCGGAGGCGGCGGCCGCTGGCGAAGAACCTATCGCAGTCACCACGGCTGGAGCGAGCGTCAATGAAAAAAGCGCACGCAGCAGGCGCCGCCGGGTCTCGTTGACCGGCCCAGCGATCTGCGCAGTTGGACGATTTCTTGAAGCCATTGGACCCTCCTGGAGCTATTGCTTGGCGAAACTCCCGAACATCCGCCGGATGAAGGCTTCGCTCGCGTAATGATGCTCGTACTTGCGAGTCTCGGCAATACCCCCGTGCAACCCCTGGTGTGGCAGGCGCTGGTGATGGCATGCGGCGCAGACTTCAATTAAAAGTTGTAGAGCGCTGCAGGCGACCTTCGCCCGGCGCTCAACCGGACCCGGTCTTTGCCAGCGCGCTGTGTCCAAAGACATAGGCACCTGCGACAAGGATCAGGGCGATTCCGGAAAGGGTCCACCCATCCGGAATGTCTTGAAAGACCAGCACCCCGAATATCGCCGCCGAGAGGATCTGGAAGTAGCTGAAAGGTGTGAGGACATTGGCCGGTGCGAGTGAAAATGCCCTGGCGAGAAAATGCTGACCCCAGCCGAAACTGGCACCAAGACAGAGGAACACGAACCACTCGGACAGGCTGGGCGTGCGCCAGTCCATCAATGCTACGGGCAGCGATACCACGCTGCCGGCCAGCAGTGTCCAGGCCAGGGTCGTGCCTGGTCTTTCGCCGGCAGCGCCCAGACGGCGGCTGAGCAATTGGAGCAGTGCATAGAAAACTGCCGCGAGTGCCGGGAGTATCGTATACTTCGAAAGCGCATCCATGCCCGGACGAGCCACCAGGAGCACCGCGAAGAAGCCGATCGCGACGCCAATCCAGCTTGACCCATTCACCCGCTCTCCCAGTACCCAGCCAGACATTGCCACAACAAGAAATGGTCCGGCAAAGAGAATGACGGTCGCTTCCGCCAGCGGAAGATGGCGGACCGCAAAGACCATCAGACCACCAACACAAACGGGTGTCAGACCCCGGAAGATTTGAAGGCCAATCCGGCGGGTGGCAAACAATCCCCTCCAGTGCTGCGGCCCAGTCACGATGAGGAGCACGGCCAAGGCGGGTGCATAGCGGGCGAGCATGATCTGCCCAAAGGACTGGGTATCGACGAGGATCTTGCTGAATCCGTCGACCGCTCCAAAACAACTCACAGCCGCTATGAGCAGCAAGATACCACGCGCCTTGTGGGTGAGGGCCAGACCACTCCTCACCGAAGGCGTTCCAGAGACGATCCGATCACAGGAACTGTCGAATCCCGGCGCCCGCCTGCCTTCAGGTTCGATGACGCGGTCAGGGTGAGTGTGCCCATGTCTGCGTGACCTAGTCCCAATGCATCATGCCCGAACCCATGCCTGGCAAGGCAATGCGATTTCACCGATTTGATCTGTTCGAGGCGAGTGGCAACGACGGCGTCGATGGCAGAGTCCTGCGTCAAAGGGCCTCGCGCAGGATCGCCAGATAATCCTCGGGTGTGAGAGTCCGGGGATTGGTTGCGTGGCAGTGATCCTTCATCGCTTCCTCAGCCACTGTTCGCAACATTTCTTCGGTTACCCCCATGGCGGCAAGACCGGATGGCATGCCAAGACGGTCATTGAGCCTTGCAATGGCGATGTCGGGCGGTTCGCCGAGGAGAAGCTCGAGCCTCGCCCATTTTTCCCCGATGGCGCTCCGGTTGAAGCGCAGCACGGCTGGCATCAACACCGCATTGAGTGTACCGTGATGCAGATTCAACTGGCGGATTGCCCCCAGCGGATGGGTCAATGCATGTACCGCGCCCAGTCCCTTCTGGAAAGCCATGGCGCCTTCCAGTGCGCAGATCATCATCTCCTTGCGCGCCGGCCTGTCCTGTCCGTTCTGCGTGGCGGCCTCAATGGCCTGCCATCCGCGCGCAAGTCCATCGAGCGCGATGGCGTCCGCTGGTGGATTGAAGGCAGGAGCCATGTAGGTTTCCAGGCAGTGCGAGATTGCGTCCATGCCCGTTGCCGCCGTCAGTGTGGGCGGCAGGCCATACGTGAGTTCCGGATCGCACAGTGCTATCGAGGGCAGCATGTGGGGCGAGATGATGGCGAGTTTGCGCCCCTCCGCAGTGATGATCACGGCGGCACGGCCCACTTCCGAGCCCGTTCCCGCCGTGGTCGGAATGGCGATCATCGGGCAGATGCGACCATGTATGCGGGGGAGGCCCCCAGCCACCAGCGTGTATTGTGCAAGGGGCCCGTCATGGC
>JBOFFB010000834.1:0-3699 GCA_051648385.1 Allobosea sp. | reverse complement strand
TGAATGGTGTCTTTGGCACGGCTCGGTTCATGTCCGAGACCACCGCAGCCCAAATGATCGGAGCACGGGGCGGACGGTCGGAAAGCAGCGCTAAGGCCGAAGCCGCGCGCAGAAACGGCCAGAAGGGTGGCAGGCCAAGGAAAACGGCCTGAAAGTCGCGCTATTCCCGGTTCTGGCCGACAGCCGACCTTAGATTCTGGTTTGCTCAGGCGGCTTGCGTTGCGCATAGCTGACGGCCAACTGTGGCATGCAGCTGCTCGTTGGACGACGAACAAGCTCTCCCCCGAGGGGCGCACGCGGGTGGATCAGTTCAATGGGGCTGAATCAATCTCGATCAATCGCTGAAACAAACTCTTTGATCAGATTGTCCGGTGCTCTGACGACGTGATGAGGCTCTGGGAACCGTGCCTCACGGACGTCTTCGATAAATTGCTTGAAGCCTGCAACACGCTCGCGCTGCATATCCTGCTTCAATTTCCAAAGCTGGCGATATTGCTTGGCGTGACGCGGATAGGGCGGCGGATTGTTACCAAGTATGTCCTCGGCAAAGAGAAATTGAATGTCACCGCCGCCGCCGCCGCCAATTGAAGAAGTGAGCAGGCTCGTGCGCTTGGTGATCTCGCTCAGAAGCTCCTCCGGAATCACTTCAACCTCGACCGCGTATGCTCCCGCGCTCTCAAGCGCCTTGATGTCTCGGTAGATCCGTGTTGCTTCATCCAGTGATTTGCCGACAGCCCGCAAGCCGCCAGTCCACGTGCTCCTGCGTGGCACAAGGCCGGCATGTCCTTGCACCGGTATGCCAGCCTCCGCCGCGGCCTCGACGAACCGAGGCGCCCATTGACACATGATGGCGTCGGCACCGAGGGCCATTGCGTCGTACCCAAGCCGGACCGCTTCGACGGGACTTGCAGCGGCAGTCAGCGGAACGGCAAATGCCATGAATGTGTGAGGGGCAGCACGACGAATCTCGGCCGCGAGCTGTGGCGACTTCGGATCGAAGCGCACCTTCATTGTGTCGATGCCGGCTTCTTCAGCGGCAGCCGCCTCTTCCGGCGTGAAAGCAAGCGTCTCGACCAGAACGCGCTTGCCCTTTTGATCACGCAGATCGCGGACGGTATAGTTCCGAGTGCCGTAGTGGCCGCCAAGGGTGACGACACGCTTGAGGCCGCGCTGTATTGCGTCGCGTGGAGGCAATCCGCCGTCCCCGATTGAATGGTTCGCCATGTGCGCGTCCTTCCGTCTATGCCGCCTCGTGCCGTCGCAGTTGTTCAGCCCTTGATGGCAAGGACAAGGACCTAAAGAGCCTGGTCAATCTCGGCCGTCAGGTGGGGAACCGATCATTTCGAGCCGTCAAGACGCTCCAGCATGCGGGCGCGCATGGCTTGCTGCGCTTCATTGGACCCGTCGTGAAAAGTGCCGAATATCTGGTCCATAGGCGCCAGTGTGCTCCCGTAGTTGCACTCGAAATTCTTGTGATGGAGATAGTGAAAGTAATTGTTGCTGTCGATGATTGGCTTACCAGCTACGATCAGCTTATCGAAACCGGTGTGACTGACCGCAGCATTGACAAGCGCGATATGGAGCTGGAACAGCGCGTTCACGGGGTGGAGCGCGATAAGCCATTGTACACAGGCCGTCGAGAAGTACAGCGCAATCTCGACCGGGTGCATGGATAGTCCGGACCAGGGGCCGACTTCGACGTTCAAGTGATGGACTCGATGCACCGTCTTGTAGAGTATCCGCGAATGAAGCACGCGATGAACCAAATAGAAGTGCGTGGCGTGGATGACGGGTGCAAGCAGCAGAAGGGCGATGAACCAGACCCAGAATGCAACCGACCCAGGCGCCCATGTTCCCCAGCCGATGTAGCCATTGGCGAACAACCAGTAAGTCAATACCTCGTACGCCGTGATGATCGGAACGCCGGCGCCGATTGAGCGGAACATGTTGTCCCGCACTTGATCCGAAAACATGAAGCGCTTGTTGTTCTTGGCAAGCGGCTTGGTTGAGAATTTCAGCTGATCGCCTTGCCCCTTCAGTACGTACAGATATACGTGCAGGCCGCCGTAGATCGCCAGGACCAGCGCCAGATTGCGCGCCAGCAGCCACCCCATCCACCAAGCCTCGAAAGACTTCATTGCATGAAGCTCTGGCGTCAGAGCAAACCACGTGACGAGCGCAATTCCGAAAGTGATGGCATTCATTGGCCAGAGAAACCCGGGCACACCGAAAAACCACTTCAGGATGGCACCTGGCCTCGGAGGCCACGCGTAAACCGGCGGCAGTGCCACACGATCCGGCGGGCGCCAATCTCCGCGCGCGTCGCGCGCGTCGGCACTGTCTGTTGACATCGAAATACCCCGCAGTGAGCGCTCAATTGGAGAGGCGATCGGCTCTACTTCTTGTCGAACTCTGTCGCAAACGCCCTGAGCTTTGAATCGGCAGCAACGCGTTTCATGAACTCGTCTGTGATGTAGTCTCTCACATTCGGATTGGCCTGGATCGTGCCCGCCTCGGTGATGAACTTGCCCATCTCGGTGAACCAGCCATCGACTGTCGACGGATTGGCGTTGCGGGCCATGATTTTCAGTTGCTCATCAAGACCGAACGTCGTGCGCAGCGCGAACTCTTGGTCCATCGCCCGAGCCGACACTTCGAGACCGCCTTGCTTATAAAACTCGAGCCCGAGCGCACGCGCCTCGGCCGGATTTGCGCTCGCCCAAGACAAACCACGCAGGTAAACGGCGAGGAATTTCGCCACGTCGTCCGGTCTCTCCTTGGCGAAGTCGCCGCGAACGATCAGCGCAGCAGGAACCACAGCGCCGGCGTCCGCGCCCGTGCAGAGATACTTCGCGCCGACGTTATCCTCCAAGGTGTAGGTATTCGGCGCCCAAACGCCTGCGACGTCACCGTTATTCGATACGAGCGCTGAGATAATCTGCGCCTGCCCGAGGTTGACGAATTGCATATCCGTTGGAGCAAGTCCTAACTTCACAAGGCACTTGCGCGCGGCGTAATCGACCGTTGAGTTCGTCGTCAATAGAAGGCGCTGCCCTTTGAGCAGGGACGGGTTGGCCTTGATCGCATCGAACTTGCTGCCCACGACCATCATGGCGTTAATCTTCGATTCGTCGCTCGTTATGCCGACGGTCATGATGTTGAAGCGCACAGCGCCGAGCACGGCTGGAACCGAACCTGTACCGCCGATATCCCATGACCTCGATGCAGCGGCCGCGATTTGTGGGGCTCCAGCTGGAAAGGATACAAAGCTGGGGGCCAGGCCTACGTCTTTCCACCAGCCCTTGACGTTGGCGTAGTGGAACGGCAGCGCCCAATAGACCGACGGCTGATAACTGATGGTAATCGGCGTTTGTGCGGCAACCGGTGGTGTTCCGGCGACCGCAACAATGCTTGCAACGATCAACGACGCGATAATTTTCTTCATGGCGCGTTTGCTCCCTATGCCGTACGCAGCTTAAATTGCTTGAATTGATTGATTATGATTGCGCTTTCATTTCGATTTAAAAGCCCATTTTTCGGATTGTCAACGGATCGCGATTTAACAGGCCGCTGAAGAAGTTGCGACCAGTTTCATTTTCTCGCGTTTTTGAGCAGCTTTCAGAGTTTTGGCGGTGGATTTTCCACCATCAGATGTCGAATTTCCCGCCATACTGGTCAAGATATTGATCATGCTGGGAT
>JBOFFB010000833.1:0-4587 GCA_051648385.1 Allobosea sp. | reverse complement strand
CCGAACTGGTGGGACAAGGCGGTGCACAATCTGACCCGCATCGAGTTCCGGCCGATCCGCTCGGACGCCACGCGCGTTGCCGCTTTGCTCTCCGGCGAGATCGACATGATGGCCCCAGCGCCCCTGCAGGATCTGGCGCGCATCGGTGCCGCCGAGCCGTTCAAGGTGATCGAGGAGCCGTCGCTGAGGCTGATCTTCCTCGGGCTCAACCACCGTGCCGAGTTGCAGGGTGACCCCGGCAAGCCCAACCCGATGAAGGACAAGCGCGTCCGTCAGGCGCTCTGGCACGCCATCGATCTTGACACGATCCAGCGCCGTGTGATGCGCGGCAAGTCGCGCAATGTCGGCACCATGGTCGCGCCTCCGATCCCCGGCTATTCGGCTGATCTCGACAAGCCGCTGGCTTTCAATGTCGACACAGCCAAGAAGCTCCTGGCTGAAGCCGGCTTTCCCAACGGCTTCAAGACGAAGCTCGATTGCTCGAATGACCGCTACATCGCCGACGAGCAGACCTGCGTGGCGATTGCCGCCATGTGGACGCGCGCGGGCATCCAGGTCGAGCTGAAGACCCAGAGCCGCACCACCTATTTCCCGCTTGTCGACAAGGGCGAGAGCGATGTCTACATCCTCGGGTGGGCGACGCTGCCTCCAATGGATGGCTACTCCGTGGCGTCGGCCCTGCTGCACTCGAAGACCGGCTCGCTCGGCGGCAACAACCCCAATGGCCTCGCTGATCCGCGCCTCGATGACCTGACCAAGCGCGCGGCGGTCGAACTCGACGAGCCGAAGCGGCGCGCCATGCTGACCGAAGCACTGAAGATCGTGCGTGACGAGGCCTATTTCATCCCGCTGCACCAGCAGCCGGTGGCCTGGGCCATGAAGAAGACCATCGAAGTGCCCGTGTTTGCCGATGAGTATGTGCGGCTCTGGTTTGCGACGGTGAATTGAGCGCCATAGTGGCGCGAATTCTCCTTTCGCGGCTGTTTCAGGTGGTGCTGGTGATGACGGTGGTGACCGCCGTCGCCTTCATCATCTTCCGCTATGTCGGAGACCCGGTCAGCATCATGTCGCGGGAGGATGCGACCGTGACCGAGAAGGCCGAATTGCGCGCCACGCTCGGGCTTGACGCGCCGCTGATCGTGCAGTTCGGGCGCTTTGTCGGCCGCGTCGTGCAAGGCGATCTCGGCAACAGCTTCCGCAACCAGCGCCCGGTTGCGGGGCTGATCGCCGAGCGGCTGCCCGCGACGCTGGAACTGGTGCTCGTCGCGACGCTCCTTGCTTTGCTGGTTGGCATTCCGCTTGGCGTTTTCTGTGCGCTGAGGCCAAACGGCTGGCTGTCACGCGCTATCCAGGCGGTGTCGCTGGTGGGTATCTCGACGCCGACTTTCGTCACTGGCATCCTGTTGATTCTGGTTTTCTCGGTCTGGCTAAAATGGCTGCCATCGTTCGGGCGCGGTGATGTCGTCAAGCTTGGTTGGTGGACGACCGGCTTTCTGTCCACAAGCGGCCTGCGCTCACTGGTGCTGCCCTCGATCACGCTGGCGCTGTTTCAGGTGACACTGATCATGCGGCTGGTCAGGGCCGAGATGCTCGATGTGCTGTCATCCGACTACATCCGGTACGCCAGGGCGCGCGGGCTGCCTTTGGGCTACATCCACAGGAAGCTGGCACTCAAGAACGCGCTCATGCCGGTCATCACCGTCACAGGGCTGCAGATCGGCGCGCTCATCGCCTTTGCCATCGTGACTGAAACGGTGTTCCAGTGGCCAGGCATGGGGCTCTTGTTCATCCAGGCCGTGTCGTTCGTCGATCTGCCTGTGATGGCGGCCTACTTGCTGTTCGTCGGGGCCATGTTTGTCACCATCAACATGGCTGTCGATGTGGTTTATGCCATCGTTGACCCAAGGCTCAGGACCAGAAATTAGATGATGACGGCTTGCAAATGACCGGGGCCGGTGCCTTAAGGGGCGTGATCGAGCTGCTGCGCCTGCGCCTGTGGCGGGCAGCACCACCACCTGGCGTGATGATTGCGGGCTTCGTCGCGATCCTGCTCATCCTGGCCTCGATCAGCGCGCCGATGATAGCGCCAAGCAACCCGCTGGACCTTGCGTCGTTCAACCTCGCGGACAGCGAAATCCCGCCGATCTGGGCAGAAGGCGGCGACAAGCGCTTTCTGCTTGGCACCGACAATCAGGGCCGCGACATGCTCTCCGCCATTCTCTATGGCGCGCGCGTTTCGATCCTGATCGGCGGTGGGGCGGTGTTGCTGGCCGCGATCATCGGGGTCTCGCTCGGTCTGCTCGCAGGCTATGTCGGCGGGCGCACGGACGCGGTAATCATGCGCATCGGTGACGTGATCCTGTCTTTCCCGACCATCTTGCTGGCGCTGCTGGTTGCAGGGCTGGCGCGTGCGGTTTTCCCCGAGGCTGGCAACCCGCGTTACGTGCCGTTTGTGCTGATCAGTGCCATCGCCATCCATGACTGGGTGCAGTACGCCCGCACGGTCCGCGCAGCGGCCATGGTCGAAGGCGCGAAGGAATATGTGAAGGCGGCGCGCGTCATCGGCCTGCCGCCACTGCGCATCATGTTCCGCCACATCCTGCCCAATGTGATGAGCCCGGTGCTGGTGATCGCCACGATCAACCTCGCAGGCGCAGTGCTGACCGAGGCGACGCTGTCGTTCCTCGGGGTCGGCATGCCGCCGACTTACCCATCGCTGGGCACACTGATCCGCATCGGCAACGAGTTCCTGTTCTCCGGCATCTGGTGGATCGCGTTGTTCCCGGCACTGGCGCTGGTCATCCTCGTGCTTGCCGTCAACGTCATCGGCGATTGGCTGCGTGATCGTTTCAACCCGAAGCTTCGGGTGCGCACGTGAGCGCGGGTCAAAGTCTTCCTGCTGCTCTGGAGATCAACGGCCTGCGTGTCGAATACCCGCGCGAGGACGGCAGCGTGCTGGTCGCAGTCGACGACGTGTCGCTCAGCATCGCGCCCGGTGAAATCCACGCGGTTGTCGGCGAGTCCGGCGCTGGCAAGACCACCGTCGCCAACGCGCTGATCGGCCTGATCGAGAAGCCAGGCCGTGTCACCGGCGGCACCATGCACATTGGCGGCGCGCTGCTAGACCCTGCCACCGGCCGCGGCGACGGAGTTCAGCTCGGGCGCGATATCGGCGTGATTTTTCAAGACCCGATGACCAGCCTCAATCCGCTGTTCACCATCGAGAGCCAGCTCACCGAGACGATGCGCTTTCATCTCGGGCTTGGCCGCAGCGAGGCGCGGGCACGGGCGCTGGAACTCCTCAATGCTGTCGGCATCCCGGAGCCCGAGCGGCGGCTTTCAAGCTATCCGCACCAGCTTTCAGGCGGCCAGCGCCAGCGTGTGGTGATCGCCGCCGCTCTCTCGTGCAACCCGAAGCTGCTCGTGGCAGATGAGCCGACCACCGCGCTTGATGTCTCGATCCAGGCGCAAATCCTTGACCTGATCCGCAAGCTGGCACGCGAGCGCGGGCTCGGCGTCATGCTGGTCACCCACAACATGGGTGTGGTGGCGGAAACTGCACAGAGCGTCACCGTGATGTTGCGCGGCAAGGCTGTCGAGCAGGGCTCGGTGAGCGATGTGCTCCGCTTGCCACAACACGCCTACACCAAGGCGCTGCTGGCCGCCGTGCCGCGCTTTGACCGAAAGCTGACCCGCTTCGCCGTGACCACTGACAAAGGCGACGGCAAGGCCGGAGCAGCCCGCAGCGCCATCGCCACGCGCAAGCCGGCAGCGCTTTCGGCCAGCGACGTGCCGCTGCTGAGCGTGGAGGGCCTCGTTGTCGACTATTCGACGCGCGGCTGGCTGCCTGGCAGCCGGGGCCACGGCATGCGGGCAGTTGACGGTGTGTCATTCACGATTGCACGTGGCGAAACACTTGGCCTCGTCGGCGAAAGCGGTTGCGGCAAGACCACGGTTGCCAGCGTCATCGCCGGGCTGATGAAGCCAAGCGCTGGCCGCGTGCTCTATGACGGCCAGCCCATCGCTGGAGAAGGCGCTAGCCGCCAGTCCCGTAGGTGTTCGCGGCAGGCCTTGCAGATGATCTTCCAGGATCCTTACGCTTCGCTCAATCCGCGCATGCGAGTGGGCAACATCCTCGCCGAGCCGGTGCTTTTCTATCGCCTCGCCTCCAACAAGGCCGAAGCACTGGATGATGCCGGGTTGCTGCTGGAGGCGGTCGGGCTGGAGCGGGCGCAAGCCGAGCGGTTTCCCTTCGCCTTCTCGGGCGGGCAGCGCCAGCGCATCTCGATTGCCCGTGCGCTCGGAGCACGCCCGCGCCTTCTGATCTGCGACGAGCCGACCTCATCGCTAGATGTCTCGGTGCAAGCGCAGATCCTCAACCTGATCAAGGACCTGAGTGACGCAACCGGACTGACGCTGCTCCTGATCAGCCATGATCTCGCCGTGGTGCGCCAGATGTGTGACCGCGTCGCCGTCATGCAGGGGGGCAAGATCGTCGAGCTGAACGACACGGAAAGCCTGTTTTCCGCGCCAGCCCATCCCTATACGCGCGAATTACTCTCACTGGTTCCGCGCATCGACCGCATC
>JBOFFB010000832.1:0-1944 GCA_051648385.1 Allobosea sp. | reverse complement strand
GATCAGATCATCGCGCTTGATTGCCCGGACTGACCAACATAAATTTTCGGGAATTGCATCCCTATGCCTGAGGTGCAACTGCCAACTGAGCCAGGGAGTTCGACCAGCTCGGCAGCACACCCATGGAAAGCTGGAAAGTTTACAAGTTGCGTGAAACCAGCTCGGCGAGAAGGTCGTGAATGTCCAGGATCGCGGTTGGCCCCGGAATCGTGTTGGTCGTGATGACTGTTGCACCGGTCTTTTCAAGACGTTGGAGAGCGCCTTCCGCAAGTATGCCGTGAACCGCCAGACAGATGGGCTGGGCAAAGCCAAGTTCGGTGAGCTGCCGGACTGCCGCCTCCATGGTGTGGCCAGAAGAAATCATGTCGTCAACCAGTACGGGCCTTCGTCCATGAAACTGCTCCAGCCCGGAAAACGTGATTGACACGCTCCGGTCGCCAAGGCGGATTTTCTGCATTGTCACATGGGGCACTCCGGCAGCCGAGCCCAGCGCGGATACCCATTGCTCGCTTTCTTCATCAGGGCCCACCAGGAATACATCTGCCTCCAGCGAGGAGAGATAGTCTGCGAGAATGGGCGTCGCATGGCCGACGCTTATCGGAACAGAATAGATCTCGTTCAACGACGCATGGCGGTGGAGATGGGGATCGATCGTGGCAATCCAGTTGAAACCGCTGGACAGGAGCCCCGCAAATGCGACGGACGTGACCGCCTCCCCTTCCTTGAACCGGGTATCCTGGCGCATGTATGCCAGATAAGGCGCAACCAATCCCACGCGGCGCGCGCCGAGGTCCCTCAGTGCCGCAACGGCAAGCAGCAGCGGCAACGCCTTGCCGTCGGGATGATGAAGAGAACAGGCGAGCGCCACGGATCTTCCCTCCACCGGCGTCGCGAACCTCAGGTAGGACTCGCCATCGGGAAACTGTCTGTATTCAAGTTGTCCTGCCTCGGCGGCCACGCATGATGCAAGACCCGCCCACAGATTTTCATTCTCAGGCATTGCGAAGATCACTGGCGTCACGAATTTTCTCCCAGCGCAATGATATCTGCGTGGCTGCGCGCATATTGAACGGAGTAGGCCAGTTCACCCGGCGTCTGCGCGAAAATCGTATAGAGAGGCTGCCCGCGCGCAACACTCATTCCGACAGGAACATGAAAATCGACGCCGGCAAGCGGGTCATGCGGAGCGCCGGCAAGCTTTGCAACCTTCGCCAGCCGGCGATTGTCAATGGCCATGACGATGCCAGCCCGGGCCGCGGTCACTTCAACGCGGTAAGGAGCGGTCACAAGAACCTTCATCCCGCCCTGGGCCTCGCAGATCGACTGAAACTTCTTCCAGGCTGCGCCGGAGTCCAGAAGCCCAGTCGCAGTGGCAATGCCATCACCCTCTACCGAGGCCCCCATGAGATCCAGAAGCTGGGCGGACAGCGTGAGCGAGCGTGACCGCAGATCAGCGGGTGCTCCCGGCAAGTTCTGAAGTACTGCGAGAACATCGCGCGCTTCGAGTGCCGGTCCGATTCCACGTCCAACCGGCTGGGAGCCATCAGTCTGCACCACACGGACCTCCAGGCCAAAGGCTTGCGCTGTCTCCATAAAGCGCCTTTCGAGCCTGGCGGCAGCTTCCACCGAGCGGAGCTTTGCCGTCGGTCCAACCGGAATATCGAGAACGACATGCGTGGAGCCTGCCGCGATCTTCTTCGACAGAACCGAAGCAACCAGTTGGCCCTCGCTGTCGAAATCCAGGGGACGCTCGACACGAATGAGGATGTCGTCAGCCGGGCTGAGTTGGACAGCGCCGCCCCAGGCAATGCAGCCACCCTCCCGCTCTACCACCCGGCGCATCTCCAGGAGATCAAGGTCCACCCGCGTGAGTGTCTCCATGGCGTCTGCCGTTCCTGCCGGCGAGGTGATTGCACGTGATGATGTCTTGGGGATCACCAACCC
>JBOFFB010000831.1:0-9765 GCA_051648385.1 Allobosea sp. | reverse complement strand
ACATTTGCGGGTTCGACCGGGCCAGAGATTGGCGAAACCGGGCCGTTTGCACACATGGTTTGGGCCTCGGTAATCAACAAGGTGCTGGAAAAGGCCTGTCGATCGGAGGGCGTTGTTGTGCGCGCAGAGGCCGTGACGGGTTTCGAAGCCGACATTGACAGAACGATGGTGCATTTCGCTGGCGGCGCAAGCCTGGGTGCTGCCCTGCTGGTGGCTGCAGATGGCGCGAGATCGCAATTGCGAGAGGTTGCTGGCATTGGCTGGGTCGGTTGGGACTACGATCAGTCGGGTATTGTCGCCACAGTCGGTCATGAACGGTCCCATGAAGGGCGAGCGATCGAACATTTCCTGCCTTCCGGCCCGTTCGCCGTGTTGCCTCTGCCGCCGCGCGAAGATGGCGGGTATCAATCATCCATCGTCTGGACCGAGCGTGCCGCCGATGTGGAGAACCTGTTGGCACGGCACGATGACGATCTTCTGGAGGAACTGGAACAGCGGTTCGGTTTCCAGCTCGGTGCGATCCGTTTCTTGAGCAACCCACGGGCTTATCCTTTGGCGTTTGGCATGGCGCGCAGTTTTGTCGCAAAGCGTTTCGCGCTTGTCGGCGATGCGGCACACGTCATCCATCCGATCGCCGGGCAAGGCCTCAACCTTGGCCTGAAAGACGTTGCGGCGCTGGCAGAAGCGGTGGTGGAGGCGGCCCGTCTCGGGCTCGATGTCGGCGCAACAGACACCCTGTTATCCTACCAATCCGCCCGCCGCGCCGATACTCTGGCAATGGGCGTGGTGACTGACGGGCTCAACCGGTTGTTCTCGAATGATCTCGCGCCGCTCAGGCTGGCGCGCGATCTGGGACTGGGTCTTGTAGACCGTATGCCCGGGCTCAAGACCCGCTTCATCCGCGAGGCTGCCGGCCTCGATGGCCAGCAACCACGCCTGTTGCGCGGAGAAGCGATCTGACCGCTGTTTACCCTGCCTCGATCAATCGTGGCCTTGATAAACCCATGTACGGATTAGAGCATTGCGCACAAAAGTGGGTACAGGTTTTGTGAGTACGCAATGCTCTAATTTATTATGATCGATCATCTTTCCGCATTGAGATGGATTCCATCCCAATGCAGGATGATCTAGTCCAGTGCACGCGCCTCTTCGGGCAGCATGATCGGGATGCCGTCGCGGATCGGATAGGCGAGTTTTGCAGCGCGGGAAACCAGTTCCTGTTTTTCGGCATCATAGTGAAGTGTTGTCTTGGTGAGCGGGCAGACGAGCAATTCCAGCAACTTGGGATCGACTTTCATGGCCATTCCGGTTTCGGTCTGTTCGGTCGGCATCGCATTGTTCCTTGATGGTTACCCGACGCTATAACCCATGCTGACGGAGGCCGAAACCGACATTCAATCGACAAGACATCAACTTTTTCTGCCTGCTGCGGCCATATCATCCATCAGGCTTGCTGCCACGGCGAGCTTGGCCGGAGTGAGGCCTGTATCCATCAGTTCATCGAGCATGGCGCGCATCTGGCTGATCGACTTGACCCGACTTGCCTGCCAGTCCTCAACACCTTTGCTGCCCGCGCCATGATCATTGAGGATCACGACGGATATGGCGCGCAGTGACAGATCTATCCGTTCGATCGCACGGTCTATTGCGAGGCGTTCGAAGCGATCCGTGGTCTTCAGCAGGGCACCCGCCTGCCTGAGGTGGTTGGCGCCAAGTGCTTCCGTGGCTGCAAACAAAGTTGCCACACCATCTGCAACGCTGGCACCGCTCTGCTCGGCAATCAGCACCCCATCGGGCGCTGCCTGCAAGGCTGGCAAGTTGACGATGCGCACTGCAATGTCGGCAGGTATCTCCTGCTTCATCCATTCCGCGATCGCGGCATCGCGCTGCGCTGTCGATCCCTTCAAGGCGTCGCCTGCCTGTGCCACTGCGGCAACGCCCGCGCCGAAGCGCGCCACCTGCTCGTCGAGCGGGCGCGACACATCGGCGTTGCGAAGGAACCAGACCATGCGTGCGACCAGCGTTTCCTGAACGATACCGTAAAGCGCCAGTTGAGCAGCGCCGTTGATCTTCGCGTCGAGCCCGTCAATCGCGAGGTTGAGATCAAGCAGGCCAAATGCGTCGCGGGTCAGAACATAGGCCCGGGCAATGGCGGCTGCATCCGCGCCTGTCTCCTCGGCAAGGCGCGTAATCACGCCTGCTCCGCCGCGATTGATCACGGCGTTGCTCAGTTGGGTCGAGATGATCTCGCGGCGCAGTCGATGCACGGCGATGGAGTCAGGAAAGTGTTCGCGCATCGCAAGCGGAAAATAGCGCGTGAGTTCGGTAGCGAGATAAGGCTCGTCCGGCAGACCGCTGGCCAGGAGATCGTCATAGAGCGCGAGCTTGGCATAGGCCAGAAGCACGGCAAGTTCAGGCCGTGTCATGCCTTCGTTCCGTGTTTCGCGTTGAGCAAGCGCTGCGTCTGTCGGCAGGTACTCGACCGCGCGATCAAGGCGGCCCTGTTTCTCCAGTCGGCGCATCTGGGTGCGGGCCGAGCCAAGCTCCGCGCTGCCACGACGTTCGGCAAGGGAAAGCGCAAGTGATTGCAGATAGTTGTTGCGCAAGACGAGCGTGCCGACCTCGTCAGTCATTTCAGACAGCATGGCGTTTCGTGCGGCTTCCGGCAAGCGACCATCTCGCTCGGGGGTTTTCAGGCCGATCTTGATGTTGACCTCGACGTCGGAGGTGTTGACGCCGGCCGAATTGTCTATGGCGTCCGTGTTGAGGCGCACGCCGTTGCGACCAGCTTCGATGCGTCCGCGCTGGGTCGCTCCAAGATTGGCACCCTCGCCGATGACCTTGGCACGGATGTCGGCTCCGGTGATGCGGATTGTATCATTGGCCCGGTCACCAACTTCTGCATCGCTTTCGGTCGAGGCACGGATGTAGGTTCCGATGCCGCCGAACCAGAGCAGATCGACACGGGCCTTCAGGATCGCAGTCATGATCTCCTGCGGCGTTGCCTCGGTCTTGTCGAGATCGAGCATGGCGCGAACCTTGGTCGACAAGGGCACCGATTTGGCGCTGCGCGGGAATACACCGCCACCGGGTGAAATCAGGGTTTTGTCATAGTCCTGCCAGCTTGAACGCGGCAATGCGAACAGCCGCTGCCGCTCGTTCAACGAGACGGCGAGATCGGGCGTGGGATCAAGGAAGATATCGCGGTGATCGAAGGCAGCGACCAGACTGATCGCTGGCGACAGCAACATTCCATTGCCGAAAACATCGCCCGACATGTCGCCGACACCTGCGACAATGAACGGCTTGGTCTGGATATCGTGGTCGATCTCACGGAAGTGGCGCTTGACCGCCTCCCAGGCACCGCGCGCGGTGATACCCATCTTCTTGTGGTCATAACCCTGGCTGCCACCAGAGGCGAAAGCGTCGCCGAGCCAATGGCCCTTCTCCTCCGAGAGCGCATTGGCGGTATCGGAGAACGTGGCTGTGCCCTTGTCGGCGGCCACGACGAGATAGGGGTCGTCGCCGTCATGGCGCACGGTACTGGGCGGTGGCACGATCCGCTCGCCATCGAGATTGTCGGTCAGTTCGAGCAAGGTGCGCACAAAGATACGATAGCTTTCGGTGCCTTCCGCAAGCCACGCGGCGCGGTCCGACGCTGGTGGAAGCTGCTTAGGTACAAAGCCGCCCTTGGCACCGACTGGAACGATCACGGCATTCTTGACCTGTTGTGCCTTGACCAGTCCCAGCACCTCGGTGCGGAAATCCTGTGGTCGGTCTGACCAGCGAAGGCCACCGCGCGCCACCTTGCCAAAGCGCAAGTGAACCCCTTCAACGCGCGGTGAATAGACGAAAATCTCGTAGAGCGGGCGCGGGGCGGGCAAGCCGTCGAGCATGCCGCTGTCAAACTTGAACGCTATCGTCGACCTGGCAAAGCCGTCTGGTGCGATCTGGAAAAAGTTGGTGCGCATGGCCGCCGCGACCAGATTGGCAAAGCGGCGCAAGATGCGGTCATCGTCGAGGCTGGTCACCGCGCTGAGTTGCTGGTCGAGCGTGACGGCGAGCTCTGCCGTCATCTTGTCCCGGTGCGCCACTTCGAGACGTGGATCGAAGCGATTGACGAAACTCTTTACCAGTGTCGATGCAATAGCCTTGTGGCGAGACAGGGTGCTGGCGAGATACTCCTGGCCATACGGCACGCCGGTCTGTTGCAGGTAGCGCGCCAGCGCACGCAACAAGGCGGCCTCGCGCCAGGCAAGCCCGGCCTCGAGGACCAGCGCGTCAAAACGGTCGGATTCGGTCAACCCGCGGAACTGGGCCATCAGGGCCGCCTCGACCGCAGGCTCCGCTGTCTCGATGTCGATGTCGCCACCAGACGCGCGCTCAAGTGTCATGTCATGAAGCCAGACACGCTCGGCTTCCGAAGAGCCGTTCGGCACGATGCGATACGTGCGTTCGTTGACCACGGTGAAGCCCATGTTCTCCAGCATCGGCACGCGCTGCGACAACGGCAGCGGTGCACCACGCGTGAACACCTTGAGGTTGACGCGCGTGGCCGCATCGCCTTCACGGCGATAGAAATCCACCGCACGCGGCTTGTCGCCCGACAAGGTGCCAAGGGTTTCGATGTCGGAGATGGCCTGCGCAGCCGAAAAGGCCTCGCGATAGGCCGCGCCGAATGCGTCGGCATAGCGCTCCGCTGTCTCGCGGGCCCTGGCGCTGCCTTTGGCCATGTCGAGCGCGTCCTTCAGCCCATCGGCCCAGGTGCGGACGATGGCTGATATGCCGGATTCGAGAGTGGCGCGGTCAATGCGCGGAGACTCGCCCTCATCGCGTCCGATGATGAAGTGGGTGCGGGCCAGCGGACCTTCCGGATAGGTCGGGTAGGCTGCAGATAACCGTCCGGCATAGACGCGGGCCAGGAAGTCGCCGACGCGGCGGCGCACGGACGTGTCGTAGCGATCCTTCGGAATATAGACGAGGACCGAGACGAAACGGTCGAATTCGTCGATGCGTGACAGGGCCCGGACGCGCGGCCGCTCGGTCAGCTGAAGAATATCGAGAGCGAAGCGATGCAGTGTCTCCACATTGATCTGAAAGAGCTCATCGCGCGGATAGGAATCGAGCACATTCATCAGCGAGCGACCCGAGTAGCTGTCCTGATCGAAGCCGGCCAGCTTTGCGACCTGCGCCACCTTGAGCCTCAGGTAGGGCACGGAGGCCGCCGTGCCGGTGTAGGCACTGGACGTCAGAAGGCCAACGATACGCAACTCGCCATCAAGCCGACCATCGGCGGTGAACAGCTTGATGCCAACATAGTCGAGATGCACGCGGCGGTGGACGCGGCTCTTGACGTTGGCCTTGGTAATGATCAACGCCTGCGGTTTGTTGAGGAAGGCGCGGATTTCCGGTGTGGTCGCCACGAGGTCACGGCCGCGCCTGAGCACCATCACTGCCGGATCGCGCAGGATGCCCAGCCCCGTGCCCCCGACCTGGTCGGCAGCAGCTGCGGTAGCTGCAAAACGGTATTCGCGCATGCCGAGAAAGGTGAAATTGTCGGTGCTGATCCAGTCGAGGAAGCGCATCGCCTCGGCCATCTCCTCGTCGGGAAGCGGCGGCGGATTGGTGCGGTACGCCTGCATCGCGCTGCCGAGACGGGTGCGCATGGCTGACCAATCATCAACGGCAACGCGGACATCGCTGTAGACGCGGACAAGCCCGGCAATCAGCCGTTCGCGCGCAACCGGGTCAGCCATCCGGTCGGTGTGAATGTGGATCAGGCTTTCGCGCAATGTGCCCTCTGGCGCCCGCGCAGAGGCATCACCTGCCATGCGGATGAGCACACCTTCGCCATCGCGCGCGACCGCGATGATCGGGTGTGCGACGAGATCTGGCTCGATGCCTTGATCCGTCAGCTCTGCCAGCGTCGAGTCAAGCAGGAAGGGCATGTTGTCGTTGACCACCTCGATGATGGTGATCTCACGCTTGATACCAGCATGACTGACCGCCTCGTCGCGCAGCGTTACGTGTGCAGCATGCGA
Organism: Allobosea sp.; assembly: GCA_051648385.1. GTDB lineage: Bacteria > Pseudomonadota > Alphaproteobacteria > Rhizobiales > Beijerinckiaceae > Allobosea. Next base: position 3,724 of record JBOFFB010000831.1, on the reverse strand, counting down.
GGTTCGCGCCATGGTCAGCGCGGATAACGCACCGCTGGCAAAACGGGATAGGTCGTCAGCGTCATATCTCGCAAGATCTTCCGCTGCGACGCGGCCAAACAGAAGGTCGACAAAGACCTTTAGGTCGGCGGCGGCGGTAGGCGCATCTGTCGCGTCTTTGCCCAGTGTCTTCTTCGCCATGACAACCCCCGACAGCCTCTTGCGGGCCCGTTTTACAGTTCAAGAGCGATGGCATATGCACCGCACTCATGCAACTTTGGTCGCATGGCAAGGCGTGGGAAATGTCCCCCAGCCCAGGCGGAAGATGATCATGACCGATGACACGAAGAAGACAGGCGAGTTGCCAACCAAGCAGGGGTTGCATGACCCGGTGATGGCATTGAACCTGCCACCTGCTTCGCTCTCGACCACGATGCAGGCCTATTTCGACAAATGCGATGCCAAGATCGGCTTCGTGCCGAATGTGCTGAAGGCCCATGCCTTTGACAATGCCAAACTTGAAGCGTTCGTGGCATTCTACAATGATCTGATGCTCGCCCCGTCGGGTTTGTCCAAGCTCGAGCGGGAGATGATTGCGGTCGTCGTTTCGTCAGCGAACCGTTGTTATTACTGCCTCACGGCTCATGGTGCTGCCGTTCGTCAGCTGTCGGGGGATCCGGTGCTGGGCGAGCTCATGGTGATGAACTGGCGCGCGGCGGAACTGTCCCTTCGTCATCAGGCGATGCTCGCGTTTGCCGACAAGTTGACGCGTGAGCCGCATGCGATGGTCGAAGAGGATCGCGCCGATCTGCACAAGGCGGGGTTCGGCGAACGTGATATCTGGGACATCAGCGCCGTCGCGGCGTTCTACAACATGTCGAACCGGCTGGCTTCCGCCACCGATATGCGCCCGAATGCAGAATATCATGCCATGGCGCGCTGACGAGAATAACAAGAAAAGGCCGGCCACACGCGGTGACCGGCCAGGAACCCCGAAGAGATTGGCCCGACCCCATGACGCCCAGGGGGGCTGGGGGGCTGACGTGTCCTGAACACCACAGGATCGGGCCGTCGAGGTAACAATGGTGAGTATAGCTCCCAACATGGTCATGGCAGGGCGTGAAGCCGTCCAAAATGAGGCATTGTTGACGGTTGCGTGAGAGAGATTTTTCGTGTTCCTGGCCACGCTTGCCAGCGTCGCTCGGTCGGATCATCATGCAGCACCGATTTGGCCGGAGAGCAGCCCTTGAGCGATGGCGATACGATGGCCGATGATGCTTCGGTCGTAGCACTGCGCAAACCACAGCCGACATGCGTTTCATTCGACCGCAAGGAGCTCGGTGTCATCCTCAACCTGTATGGGCGCAAGGTGGCCGAAGGTGAGTGGCGCGACTACGCCATTGATTTTCTGAATGACATGGCCGTGTTCTCGGTGTTCCGCCGCACGTCCGAAATGCCGCTTTACCGTATCGTCAAGACCCCGGCCCTCGCTCGCAAGCAGGGAGCTTACTCGGTGACCTCCACTGGCGGGCTGGTTCTCAAGCGCGGAACGGAACTGGTGCGCGTGCTTCAGGTCATCGACAAGCCGCTTAAGCTCGTGCCGTGAGGATCGGGCATCCGTTTGTCACGTCAAACCCCGCCCAAAACAAAACCCCGGCGCTTTCGCACCGGGGTCTGTAGTCTCCGGCCAGAGGCCGGAAACACTTATTCCTTGCTGCCGAACAGGTTGAGCAGCATCTGGAACATGTTGATGAAGTTCAGGTAGAGCGAGAGCGCGCCATTGATAGAGAGTTTGGCGAGTTCTTCTGCAGTGCCTTCACCGTAGAGGTACATTTCCTTCAAGCGCTGGGTGTCCCAAGCCGTCAGGCCTGCGAAGACCAGAACGCCGATCGCCGAGATGGCGAAGGTCAGCATGCTCGACTGCATGAAAAGGTTAACCAGCGAGGCGATCATCAGGCCAATCAACCCCATGATCAGGAACGAACCCATGCCCGACAGCGACTTCTTGGTTGTGTAGCCGAAAAGGCTGAGACCAGCGAAAGCCGAGGCCGTCACGAAGAACATCTGCACGATCGAGCCGCCGGTGAACACCATCAGGATCGATGACAGCGACAGGCCCATCACGGCTGCAAAGGCGAAAAACATCGCACGTGCGCTCGATGCCGACATCTTGTCAGCGCGGAACGTGAACAGAAGGATGAACGCCAGCGGGGCGAGCATGATCACCCACTTGAACGGACTTATATAAATGAATTGCCCAAACTCGGTCAGTGTCCGGCGGCTGCCGCCGGCAAGCATGTTGGTGCCCATCGCGACCAAGCCTGAAATGGCAAGGCCGAGAATCATGTTGTTGTACACGCCGAGCATGAAGGACCGGAGGCCCTGATCGACTTCGGCTGCACTGCGCTGCTGGGCGATCGGTGTGCCCCAGGCGGAAGCGTTAGGATCGAAATTGCTCATGGAAAGCTCCAACTCCCTTTGGAAATCCAGATTCTGGACGGCCAGTTTCCGCGGGATTGTTCAGAGCCCCGCAGCGTCGGCATTCGACGTCACTTCACAATATGGGGAAATATCGATGTTCTTGCAAGTGGTCGACTGATTGCGGATCGAAGATTCCGCAACAGCATGAATCCGGGACCTCAGTGTCATGCCGATATCACACGCGCATCATGTAATACTTGCCTGCCGCGTACTATAATGATCGCAGGTAACTAGCAGGCTTCTTGGAAAGAATTCGCAAAGTGCCGACCAATCCAAAGGTAACAGCGATTGTAACCGTGGCTAACGCTATCAGTATTGCACTCATTCCGGAGAAAGCAAATTCGATATTCATGGCGCGCGTGGTCACAGCCCAAGCCGCGCCTGTTCCTGCCAACACGCCAAAAGCTGCAGCAATCATGCCTGTCAGGCCGTATTCGAGCGCATAGGCTCCAATGATGCGCTTGCGGGTCGCACCGAGTGTCTTCAGAATCATCGCGTCATAGAGCCGCGCGCGCTGGCCGGCTGCAAGAGCGCCAGCCAGGACCAGCAGGCTTGACGCAACCGCGATGCCGCTGGCAGCCCGGATCGCCAAGGTGAGTTTTGCAACCAGTTCGTTGGCTGCATCCAGCGCGTCCTTGACACGCACGGCGGTCACGGATGGAAAGCCGCGCCCGAGTGCGCGCAACAGTGCAGCATCCTGTCGAGCCGCTTCGGCTTGGCTTGGCGGCCGGTCGAGCGCTGGGGTTGTCAGGGTTGCCAGGTGCGTGTGCGGCGCGCCGGCAAAGGCGTTCGGCGAGAACAGCATGACAAAATTGATGCCGAGATTGCGCCACTCGACCTTGCGAGTGTTTGCCAGCCGCGCCGTGATGTTGCGGCCAAGCACGTTGACGGTGATCTGGTCTCCGACCTTGAGGCCAAGGCCAGTGGCAAGGTCATGATCGAAAGATACAAGCGCCTCGCCACGATGATCGGGTGCCCACCATGTGCCGCTGATGAGCTTCGAATCTTTCGGCATCTCGGCGCCAAACGTGATGCCTCGGTCGCCTTCGAGTACCCAGCCGAAGCGGTCGGCCACCTTGATCTGTTCGGCTGGAACGCCATTCAGTGCCACCATGCGCCCGCGCATCAGCGGCACGCGCTCGATGGTCGCGCTTGGGACCTGCGTGGTGGCGAAGGCGTCGAATTCGGCTGTGCGAGCACTTGGTATGTCGAGGAAGAAGAAAGTCGGTGCCTGCTTCGGCAGGTTCTGGGTCAAGGCCCGGTT
>JBOFFB010000830.1:0-8447 GCA_051648385.1 Allobosea sp. | reverse complement strand
CAGTTCACCTACTTCCAGCAAGTCGCCGGCTTCGAGTGTTCGCCAGTGGCGGGCGAGCTGACCTACGGGCTGGAACGCCTCGCCATGTACGTGCAGGGCGTCGAGAACGTCTACGACCTCAACTTCAATGGCGGTGAGGGCGCGGACAGGATCAGTTATGGAGATGTCTTCCTGCAGGCCGAGCAGGAGTACTCGCGGCACAACTTCGAGCATGCCGACACAGGCATGCTGTTCGAGCAGTTCAAGATGGCCGAGGCCGCCTGCCAGAAGTACCTCGCGGCGGGTGAGCCGTCGCCGGGATCGAACGACAACCAGCACAAGCTGGCGCTGCCAGCCTATGACCAGTGCATCAAGGCGAGCCACGTCTTCAACCTGCTCGACGCGCGCGGCGTGATTTCCGTCACCGAGCGGCAAGGTTACATCCTGCGCGTGCGCGAACTCGCCAAGGCCTGCGGCGCGGCCTATCTCAAGACGCGCGATGGCGGGATGGTGTGACGCGTCAGAAGCGCCTCTCGCCATGTACAGCCAACCCGGCCTCGACCACCTTCTGCATCAGCGACGATAGCGGCTCATCCCCAAGCTGATCGAGTGCGGTGAACCGCATGCCTTCCGGCGCTGTTGTTGCGATGGCGACCTGAGCGCTCAGCACCGTCAGTTCCAGCGGAAAATGCGTGAAAACATGCCGCACAGGTGCGTTGGCGGTCAGCCAACGCGCCTCAACGGGCGCGTCCGCCATGCCGGTCAGCAGATCATGCTTTGCCGTCCAGTCGCTTGTCGGCACCTCGGCCATGCCGCCGAGCAGACCTTTGGGCGGGCGGGTGCGCAAGAGGATGGCTTTGTCGGCGCGCAGCACCACGAAGGCGGTGCCGTACCTTGGTATGCTGACCTTCTTCGCCAGCTTGCGCGGGAATGTTTCCTGCGTGCCTGCCTGCCGCGCCAGACATGGTGCTTGCCACGGGCATAGCGCACAGGCTGGCTTTCGCGGCGTGCAGACGCCTGAGCCAAGGTCCATCAGCGCCTGTGCGAAATCACCGGGGCGGTCCTCCGGCACAAGCGCCAGTGTCGTGGCAGCCACAGCCGCTCTGCCCGCTGGCATCGGTGCTTCCAGCGCGAACAGGCGCGACATGACCCGCTCGACATTGCCGTCGACTGCGGCTGCCTTGCGGTTGTAGGCGATAGCAGCGACGGCAGCGGCGGTGTAGGCGCCGATGCCCGGAAGGTTGCGCAAACCGGCCTCGTTATCCGGAAAACGTCCGCCATGCTCCGTAATGACGGCTTTGGCGCAAGCATGCAGATTGCGCGCGCGACTGTAGTAGCCAAGCCCGGCCCAGGCGCTCATCACCGCTTCTGTCGGGGCCTCAGCCAGCACAGCAACGCTTGGAAAGCGCGCAAGAAACGCGGCGAAATAGGGCTTCACCGCCTGCACGGTCGTCTGCTGCAGCATGATCTCCGACAGCCAGACCCGGTAAGGATCGGCAGCCTCGCCCGGCAACGCCCGCCACGGCAAGGCGCGGCGATGGCGGTCATACCAGATCAGCAGTTCGGCGGCAGTGACACTCGGCATTCGTTCCTCGTGTCATGCGCAAGCGAGAGGCTGCAAGCGCGCTGTTTGCTCGGAGGGTATTTGCTTGTTGAAGATGATGGCTGCTCCATGCGATGTTTCCGCAATGCAAGCCTTCACCCCCAACCGCCGCAGACCAGCCGCACGGCCGCTGGCGGATATGATTGGGGCGGCCATGTCACCCGCGCTTGCGGCCAAAGGCTTTGCCGGGCGCGAACTGATCGGAAACTGGGCCGGCATCATCGGGACACGCCTCGCCGCGCGTTCACGACCGCTCAAGATCGATTGGCCCAAAAGGCCGGGGCAGGATGGCGACCGGGCTGAGCCGGCTACGCTGGTCGTGCTTGTCGAAAGCGCCTTCGCGCCAGAATTGCAGCATGCCGCGCCCTTGCTGATGGCCCGCATCAACGCGCATCTTGGCTGGCCTGCGGTCGGCAAGGTGGTGCTGAAGCAGGGCCCGGTGCAGCCTGAAGGACGGCTGAAGTCACAACCTGAGAAGCCTCTGGCTGATGCGAAGGTCGCAGAGGTCAGAACTGCCGCCGGGCGCATCACCGAGCCCGGCCTGAAGGATGCGGTAACCCGGCTTGGGCTTGCCATCAGCCGGAAAGCGGCGAAAACTGGCGAAAACGTGTAGTGCGGTGGGCGACAGGGTTTCGCCGCAATCTCTTGCCATGCAACGTGTTAGCGGTATGTTGCCGCCCTGTGATTGATCCGAGGGTTTGAAAATGTCGACACGCCGCGATGTGATGCTGGGTTCGGTGGCCGCTGCGGCTGTCCTTGCCGCCGGAGTTGAGGCTCATGCCCAATCGTCGCTGAACATGACCGACGTTCTGGCCGCCGCCAACCCTGCGGTGCCTGATCTCGTCTATGGCGCGGCGGATGCCAAAGTCACGATCATCGAGTATGCCTCGACAACCTGCTCGCATTGCGCCCGTTTCCACAATGACGTGTTGCCAGAGCTGAAGGCAAAGTATGTCGACACCGGCAAGGTCCGCTTCATCTTCCGCAATTTCGTCTTGAACCCGCTCGATACGGCAGCCTCGATGCTGTCTTATTGTGGTCCGGCAGAGCGGCGAGGCGCGTTTGTCGATTTCCTGTTCAAGCAGCAGGAGAAGTGGGCCTTCACCAACAGCCCGCTCGATGCCCTGCTCACCGCGGCGCGTCAGGCCGGTTTCACACAGGAAAGTTTCAACGCCTGCTTGCAACGGCAGGACTTGTATGTCGCCTTGAATGCAACCAAGGACAAGGCGGCGGACGGTTTCAAGATCAGTTCCACACCGACCCTGATCATCAACGGGCAGGTTCATCGCGGTGCGCTCACCATGGCTGAACTCGACAAGATATTGCTGCCGCTCGTCGGTGCCTGAGGGCTGGCGGGCGCTGATGTTTGCGCGCAATCCTGAGAAGGCAGCGCTGAGATGAGGCTGACGCGGCTCAAGCTGACCGGCTTCAAATCCTTCGTCGAAGCCACTGACTTTCATATCGAACCTGGCCTTTCCGGCGTGGTCGGCCCGAACGGCTGTGGCAAGTCCAACCTTGTCGAGGCCCTGCGCTGGGTCATGGGCGAGAACTCGTTCAAGAACATGCGCGCCTCGGGCATGGACGATGTCATCTTTGCAGGCTCGGGCTCGCGGCCAGCCCGCAATGTCGCCGAGGTCGGGCTGACCCTCGACAATTCTGATCGCAAGGCCCCGAGCCAGTTCAATGACGTTGACCAGCTTGAGGTCACGCGCCGCATCGAGCGCGATGAAGGCTCGACCTACCGGATCAATGGCAAGGAGGTGCGCGCCCGCGACGTGCAGCTCCTGTTTGCCGATGCTGCCACCGGCTCGCGGTCGCCGGCGCTCGTCCGGCAAGGACAGATCAGCGAAATCATCTCGGCCAAGCCGCAATCGCGCCGCCGCATCCTTGAGGATGCCGCCGGGATCGCGGGCCTGCACTCGCGCCGCCACGAGGCCGAACTGCGCCTGCGCGCCGCCGAGGACAACCTTGTGCGGCTCGAAGACGTGCTGCGCGAGATCGAGAACCAGATCGAGGCCTTGAAGCGGCAGGCGAAGCAAGCCGGACGTTACAAATCGTTGGCCGCAGACATTCGCGCAGCCGAGGCGCTTCTTGCAGCGATCAGCTACCGCGATGCGCGCGACCAAACGGCAGTGGCGGAGCGGGCAGGCGAAGCGGCATTGCGCGATGTGGCGGAAGCCACACGCATTCAGGCTGAAACCGCGCGTCATCAGGCCGTTGCCGCCCACGCCCTTCCGGGCCTGCGCGATGGTGAGGCGGCTTCTGCTGCCGCACTCACCCGCGTGCGACGCGCGCTGGACGAACTCGAAGCGGACGATCGCCGCGCGAAACAGCGCGCCGAGGAACTGGCGCGGCGCATCAGCGAGCTTGATGCTGATCTGGCGCGTGAGAGCTCTGTTGCGGCAGATGCCGAGGCCAGCCTGGGCTTGCTGTCGGACGAGGACATGAGGCTCACGGCTGAAGGTCAGGGCAGTGTCGGGGCAAGTGCGGACGCGCTGAAAGGACAGGTCGCTGCCGAAGCTGCGCTGGCTGAAGCGGAAACCATTCAGACAAGCGCGCAGACGGCGCTGTCCGATCTGACGGCCCAGCGCGCAGCGTTGGAACGGGCGCTGCGCGACGCATCGGAGCGTGCCGCACGCCACCGCGTCGAGCGCGAAAGTCTGGAACGTGCTTTGCTGGCACTTGATGCAGACAGCGGTGCTGGCTCCGCCATCGAGGCGCTGCACGAGAGTGTTGTTGCTGCCGAGGCGGAACTCACCAAGGCAGATGCGGCATCTGCCGCTGCAAGGGCAGCGCTGGTTCAGGCCCGCGAGGACGAGACCAAGGCGCGCAACCCGCAGGTCGAGGCCGACCGCAAAGCACAACGCCTTGAAACCGAGGTGCGCACGCTGCAAAAATTGCTGTCGCGACCATCAGGCGATCTCTGGCCGCCCGTGCTCGAGCAGATACAGGTACAGAAGGGTTTCGAGACCGCGCTGGGTGCGGCGCTTGGCGATGACCTCGACGCTTCGTCAAATCCTTCAGCACCGGCTCATTGGCGCGAAATCAATGCGGCAGGTGATCCGGTCTTGCCGGGTGACGCGGAGCCGTTGACCTCCAAGGTGCGTGCGCCCGCCGCCATGCTGCGCCGCCTGCAACAAATCGGCATCGTGCCCCGCACAGAAGGCGCGCGGCTGGCCAGCCAGCTCAAGGTCGGACAGCGGCTGGTCTCGAAAGAGGGTGACCTCTGGCGCTGGGATGGTTTCACCGCCGCCGCCGAAGCGCCAACCCCTGCCGCACGCCGTCTTGTCGAGAAGAACCGCCTCGGTGATCTGGAACGCGAAGCGCAAGCGGCCCGCGAAGCCGCGGAAGTCGCACGCGAGGCGCTTGATGCCGCGCAGAACAAGGTCAAGCTCGCGGCACAGGCTGAAAGCACCGGCCTCGAGCAGGCGCGTGAACAGCGCCGTCGCTTCGAGGCAGCGCGCGAGAAGCTGGCGCAGGCCGAGCGCCGGATTGCCGATGTCGCCGCCCGCCGTGCTGGTCTGGTCGAGGGCGTGGGCCGTCTTGGCGCATCAGAGGCGGAGGCTGCGCTGGCACTGGTCGAGGCACAGAAGGGCTTGGGCTCACTGATGCCATCACCGGAGCTCGAAGCCACACTGAACACGGCCCGCCTTCTGGTGTCCGAGCGCCGCAGCCTTGCAGCACAAGCCCGCGCCAGCTTGCAGACGCTTGAACGCGAGGAGGCCCTTCGCACCAGCCGCCTGGCAAGCATCAGATCGGAGATCGCACGCTGGCGCGAGCGCATCGCCCGTTCCGCCGAGGCGCGCGCCGAGGCTGCCAAGCGCCGCGAGGCCGCTGAAGCCGAGGCCGGTCAACTTGCCGAAGCACCCGACACCTTCCTCGTGCGCCGCCGTGAGCTCATCGCCACGATCGAAACCGCCGAGGCCAAACGCCGTGACGCAGCAGACGAACTCGCCAAAGCGGAAACGCTGCAGATCGAAGCCGACAAGGCCGCCCGCGTCGCGCTCGAAGCACTGGCCACTACGCGCGAGGCCCGCGCTGTTTCGGAAGCCCGCATCGAAGCGGCCCGGGCAAAGCTCGATGATGTGACACGTGCGATCACCGACAACCTCGGAACCACGCCCGCCGGGCTTTTCGAATTGGCCGGTATCAAACCCGGCGATGAATTGCCGCCGTCAACTGAAACCGAGCGCAGACTTGGCGCGCTCAAGGCCGACCGCGAGCGGCTGGGTGCAGTCAACCTGCGCGCTGATGACGAGCTTGGCGAGATCGAGGCCAAGCGCGACCAATTGGTGAGCGAGCGGGACGACCTGTTCGAGGCGATTCGGCGCTTGAGGCAGGCTATCGGCTCACTCAACCGCGAGGGACGCGAGCGCCTGCTTGCCGCCTTCGAAGTGGTCAACGGTCATTTCAAGCACCTGTTCGGGGTACTGTTCGGCGGCGGTGAGGCGGAACTGACGCTGATCGATTCGGATGATCCACTCGAAGCGGGCCTTGAAATCCTGGCGCGACCGCCGGGCAAAAAGACGCAGGTGATGTCGCTGCTCTCCGGCGGCGAGCAGGCTCTGACCGCAACCGCGCTGATCTTCGCTGTGTTCCTGACGAACCCCTCTCCGATCTGCGTGCTCGACGAGGTCGATGCACCGCTCGATGATGCCAACGTGGAACGCTATTGCGACCTGCTGCGGGACATGACGCGCCAGACCGAGACGCGCTTCGTGGTGATCACCCACAACCCGATCACCATGTCGCGCATGGACCGCCTTTTCGGCGTGACCATGGCCGAACGGGGCGTCTCGCAACTGGTCTCGGTCGATCTGGAAACGGCCGAAATCATCCGGGAGGCGGTTTGAGCGGCGACCCCATCTGCGAGCAGGGCCAGCCAAGGAATCGAACAAAAATATGCCTTTTTGCAATCACTTGAACGATCTGGTTCTGTCCTTGAAAGTGCTATCTCGCCTTGAAAGTGCCACCCCGCCTTGACAGTGCCATCCCGCAAAAATATTTTGCGTACGACCTTGGATGGGGGCACCACCGGTTTCTGGCGTGGCCTTTCGCTGCAACCATTGTGAAGGTTTGACAATGCCGGAGCAGAACAAGTCGGGTGATCGTGCTTCGGCAGGATCAGGACCGTCATCCGATGCCGAGCTGGACGCAAAGCTACGCCATCTCGACGCCCGTCTGGCGGACATCCGTTCGGAACGCGCGACAAGTACCGAGCCAACGGGACGCCTCGCGGCGGACGGCTCGGCCATGGCGCGCGGGATGAAAATGGTCTCCGAATTTGTCGCCGGCATCGTGGCAGGTGGTGTACTTGGCTGGCTGCTTGATCGCTTTTTCGGCATTCAGCCAATTGGATTGTTGATTGGACTGATGTTTGGGTTTGCAGCCGGCCTCAGAAACCTGTATCGCGCCACAACAAGGTCATCATCTGAAGCTCCGGGACCCCCCACAGGGCCACCGATCTGAAGTGGTGTGCCTACCAACCTGTTTGTCTGAAACTGACGCGAGACGAAGAACGCCATGGCAAGCCCGCTTGACCAATTTCAGATCAAGCCGATCATTTCGCTCGGCAAGATCGGCAATTCCGAAATTGCGTTCACAAACTCGTCGCTGTTCATGATGCTGGTCGTCGGCGTCATTGGCGTATTTTTCATGGTCGCAACGTCGCAGCGTTCACTGGTTCCGGGACGCCTGCAATCTTTTGCCGAGATGCTCTACGAGTTTGTCGCGAACACGCTCAAAAGCGCCGCCGGCAAGGAAGGTATGCAGTTCTTTCCGTTGGTGTTCTCGCTGTTCCTGTTTGTGCTGACCGCGAACTTCATGGGCATGATCCCCGGCTCGTTCACCGTCACCAGCCACATCATCGTGACGTTCGCGCTGGCCATGGTCGTTTTTCTGACGGTCATCGCGGTGGGTTTCGCCAAGCATGGCACTCATTTTCTCGGGTTGTTCGTGCCCGGCGGGGCGCCTGCACTGCTGGTGCCGTTTCTTGTGATCATCGAGGTGATTTCGTTCCTGTCACGGCCGATCTCGCTTGGCATGCGCCTGTTCGCCAATATGCTGGCCGGCCATATTGCCCTGAAAGTTTTCGCCGGTTTCGTCGTGTCGCTCGGCGCGCTCGGCATCGGCGGTATCCTTGGTGCGACTTTGCCGCTCGGCATGATCGTCGCACTGACCGCCCTCGAATTCCTCGTTGCGTTTCTGCAGGCTTATGTCTTTACGATCCTGACCTGCGTTTATCTCAACGATGCCCTCCACCCCGGCCACTGATTTCCAGTTTCCGGTCAACCTCTCCAATCCGAACAGACAAACTCAAGGAGTACTACCATGGACGCCCAAGCCGCAAAGTTCCTCGGTGCCGGCATTGCATGTCTCGGCATGGGCCTCGCCGCCATCGGCGTGGGCAACATCTTCGGCAACTTCCTGTCAGGTGCCCTGCGCAACCCGTCGGCAGCTGACGGCCAGTTCGGCCGCGCCTTCGTCGGTGCCGCTCTTGCCGAAGGTCTGGGCATTTTCGCCCTCGTCGTCGCGCTGCTCCTGCTCTTCACCTGATCCCGTTCCGGGCTCCGCGATCCGCGCGTTTCGTGCCAGGCACGGGCGTGCGGGTCTCATCAGTTGAAGTGTTTTGAAGGTCAGCGACGATGGCGTCTCCACAAAAGACGGGTACGGAAGTTTCAGGGGGGGCAAAGTCCGATCCGGGCTTTCCGCCGTTCAAGACTGAAACCTTTGCCTCGCAGCTCCTGTGGCTGGCGATTTTCTTTGGCTTGCTCTACTGGCTGGTCTCCAAGGTTTTCGCTCCCCGCCTGACCGAGGTGATCGAAGGTCGCGCATCGCGCATCGCCAAGGACCTTGACGAAGCCGC
>JBOFFB010000829.1:0-4996 GCA_051648385.1 Allobosea sp. | reverse complement strand
TGGATCAGGCGCTGGCGCGTGGTTCCACGCTCGATCCTGTAGGTATCAGGCAGCAATGCCCCTTCTCGCGGCGTTTGAATGATGTCACCGGACAGAAGGTCATTTTCCTTGAGCCGCGCCACGATCTGTTCGCTGGTGAGGCCCTCGGGTATCAGGATTGAATGCAGCACAGGCTTGCCGCTGGTGAGCACATCCAATGCCTCGCGCGGGCTGATGGCAGCCTTGAACAGATACTCTCCGGCGCGCAACTGAGACCAAGCCCCGCTGATATAGCCAGAGATGCGGAACATTGTCGGATTTCGAATGACACCTTCGCGGTCAAGCAACTCTGATATCTCGGCGAGGCCACTGCCCGGCGCAACGATGATCGATTTGTCGACCGCGAGCGGCCCCGGCTCGGTGGCTTGCCGGTTCACGACAATGAACGCGCCGCCAATGAAAACGGCGGCAACAAGCGCCACAGTGAACAATGCACTCAAGAAACCGATGAAGCCACTCTTGCGCCGCTTTGACTTCTTCGGCGGTGGTTGAGGCGGTGAGCTTGGCTTCATCGCTTCGGCAGGGCTGCGCGGGGATGCACGGAGCGCATCCGAAACCGCAGAAATGCCCGGCATACCTTGTGGCTTGTCACTCATGACAGCTTGATCCGGAAAGTAGCATTGCAGAATTTCATCGAACCTCTGCCGTGTATCAAGTGAACTTGGCCAAAACCCGGCGCAAAATGCAACAGTTAGTCGTCACTCGGCAAAGCGCCGGAAAACAAGTGAAGCATTTGTCCCGCCAAAACCAAAAGAATTCGACAACGTGACATCTATCCGCCGATTGCGGGCCGTGTGCGGTACCAGATCGATCTTGGTTTCAACCGACGGATTGTCAAGGTTGAGCGTCGGTGGAGCGACATTGTCCCTGATGGCCAGGATGCTGAAAACAGCTTCCAAAGCACCTGCTGCGCCAAGCAGATGACCGACAGCAGATTTGGTCGACGACATCGAGACATTGCCCGCGTGGTCGCCCACAAGGCGTTCTATGGCTTTCAATTCGATTTCGTCACCGAGCGGAGTCGAGGTGCCGTGGGCATTGATATAGTCGATGTCGGATGCGTCCAGACCGGCACGCTTGAGCGCGGCCTTCATGCAGCGATAAGCACCGTCACCATCTTCGGCGGGCGACGTGATATGATACGCGTCGCCAGACAGGCCATAGCCGACAATCTCTGCGTAGATCCTCGCGCCACGCGCCAATGCGTGTTCCAGAGCCTCGACAACCAGAACGGCAGAACCCTCGCCCATTACAAAGCCGTCGCGGTCCTTGTCGTAAGGTCGTGATGCCTTTTCGGGAGTCTCGTTGTAGCCAGTGGACAGCGCGCGGCAGGCGCAGAAACCCGCGATGCCGATGCGGTTGACACCAGATTCCGTTCCGCCCGCAAGCATCACCTCGGCATCTCCAAATGCCACGAGTCGGGAAGCATCACCAATGGCATTCGCACCTGTCGAACAGGCGGTCACAACCGAATGGTTCGGCCCCTTGAGGCCATGCCTGATCGAGACATAACCGGACGCCATATTTGCCAAGCGGCCAGGAATGAAAAACGGTGAAATGCGGCGCGGGCCCTTTTCGTGCAGGACCAGCGCGCCGTCGTAGATGCCGCCGATACCGCCTATTCCAGAGCCGATCATCACACCTGTGGTGATCTGCTCCTCATATGTGGTGGGCTCCCAGCCAGCATCCAGCAATGCCTGCGCCGACGCCGCCATGGCGTAGATGATGAAATCATCGACCTTGCGCTGCTCTTTCGCTTCCATCCACTGGTCGGGATCGAAGGTGCCGCCGGTGCCGTCACCGCGTGGTGGCACGCAAGCAATCTGGCAGGCCAGATCGCTCGCATCGAAGCGGGTGATCCGTCCTGCCGCATTTTTTCCTGCAACAAGACGAGACCAAGTCTCTTCGACGCCGCATGCTAGTGGGGACACAGTCCCCATTCCCGTCACAACGACGCGCCGCATCGCCTGAACTCCCAATCAACAGATCGACATTGGGCGCCAATACGATGAGGCAACCTTAGGCAGTTGCGCTCTTTTCAAGGAACTTGACCGCATCGCCGACCGTGACGATCGTTTCGGCGGCATCGTCCGGAATTTCGACATTGAACTCTTCTTCGAACGCCATAACCAACTCGACGATGTCGAGCGAGTCAGCACCCAGATCGTCAATGAAGTTTGCTGCAGCGACGACCTTGTCGGTCTCGACGCCGAGGTGCTCGACCACGATCTTCTTCACGCGCTCCGCGACATCGCTCATGGACACGTCCTCTTCATTTCGTTTCACGCCGTATGACCGGACGCCTGATGTTGATCTCTCGCTTGGCGGACAATGCCTGCCAGCCAAGCAAAACTAGACAACCTGCAAAGCCTGACACCACGCAACACGTCAAGCCCCTGCATAGTCAAACCGCTGAATAGCATGCTGCTCGAAAGCTGGCGAGATGTTTCGGGCACTTTACCTACAACATCATCAAAGATCAGCAGAATATTCAGATCATTGCCATTCCGCCATTCACATGAAGTGTCTGGCCGGTCAGATATGCAGCTTCTGCGCTTGCGAGAAATATCGCGGCAGACGCGACATCGGAGCCCAGCCCAAGGCGTCCCATCGGCACATTCGCCAGAATAGCTTCCTTTTGCTTGTCATTGAGCGCGTCCGTCATTGGCGACTCGATGAAACCAGGCGCGATGACATTGACCGTCACGCCGCGACTGGCGACTTCGGCGGCCAGCGCCTTCGACATCCCGATCAGGCCTGCCTTGGAGGCGGCGTAATTACCTTGCCCCGGATTGCCAGTGGTGCCGACGACTGAACCAATCGAGATGATGCGGCCATTGCGGCGGCGCATCATGCCCTTCACGGCAGCGCGCATGAGCCGGAACGAGGCTGTCAGGTTGACGTTGATCACCTGGTCCCATTCCTCGTCCTTCATGCGCAGGAAGAGATTGTCGCGCGTGATGCCAGCATTGTTGATGAGGATATCGACTTGCCCGAGCGCTGCATCTGCCGCTGGCACCAGAGCTTCAACGGAAGCCATGTCCGAGAGATTGCATGGCAGCGCCACGGCTCCGCCACCGAGCTCTGCGGCGAGCGCTTCAAGAACCTCGATCCGCGTGCCTGAGACGGCCACCCTTGCGCCCTGCGCTGCCAGCGTCCTCGCAATCGCGCCGCCGATACCGCCGGTCGCACCCGTGATCAGCGCGGTCTTGCCTGCCAGTGAGAACATTGTTTGGTCCTTTTGCGATGGTCAGCCGCGTGCGGCCAAAAATGCAGCAGCGAATACAGCGATGTCGTCAGGCGTGCCAAGCGCGCCAAAACTTGCGGTTGCGGCGATGCGCTTGCCAAGCCCGGTAAGAACCTTGCCGGACCCGACCTCGTGGAACCGGCTGACACCTGCTGCTGCCATGCCTTCGACGCACTCGCGCCAGCGCACTGTGCCAGTGACTTGAGCCACCAGGCTATCCCGGATAGCGGCAGGCTCGCTCAGTGGCGCAGCCCCGACATTGGCCATTACAGGCACGATGGGCGCGTGCATCGTTACGTTTGCCAAGGCCTCGCGCATGGCCTCCGCCGCTGGTTGCATCAGCGCGCAATGAAATGGAGCTGACACCGGCAGCAGCACAGCGCGCCTCACACCACGCTCGGTAGCAATGGCCATGGCTCGTTCGACGGCAGCCTTGGAGCCTGACAGCACAACCTGCCCGCCGCCGTTGTCATTGGCCGCCTGGCAGACATCGCCCTGGGCTGCCTCCGCTGCAATTGCGCGGGCCGCGTCGAGTTCGACGCCGATCAGCGCGGCCATCGCGCCCTCCCCGGCAGGAACTGCCATCTGCATCGCGTCACCACGGATGCGCAGCAGGCGAGCGGCATCTGCCACGGAAAACGTGCCCGCAGCCGCGAGCGCCGAGTATTCGCCCAGCGAATGACCTGCCACGAATGCCACATCGTGCTTGAGGTCAAGCCCGGCTTCGGCCTGTAGCACGCGCACAACCGCGACGGACACAGCCATCAGGGCCGGCTGCGTGTTGGCTGTCAGCATCAATGCATCCGAAGGTCCGTCCCACATCATGGCAGACAGATCTTGCGAAAGCGCGTCGTCAACCTCGCGGAAGATCGCAGCGGCCACCGGAAAGGCATCGGCCAGCGCCTTGCCCATGCCCACCACCTGGCTGCCCTGCCCCGGACAGATCAACGCCATGCTCATCTTTGCGGTATCCCTCAGTCTGACAGTGCCGGGGAGTGACGGTTTTGGCGGATTGCGTCAAGGGCACACCAGGCTGACCAGGGCAATCGCTTGAAGTCGACGTGTTGTGAGATGCCGGGCGTGATGCCCTTCTCCCCTTACGGGAGAAGGTGCCCGAAGGGTGAAAGAGGGGTCGCAGGGTCTTGCCGGATAGCCATACCGACCCCTCTTCCGGGCGTCGCCCACCTTCTCCCGCAAGGGGAGAAGGATGAAACGCCACCCATTGTGGAACATAGTGGCTTCAAGCGATTGCCCTGCCAGGCTGACCAGCATTGAACGCGTCCCGCTCAAGCCGGAGTCACAACCCTGATCGGCTCACCCGCGATGAATGCCACGATGTTCTCCAGCGAGTGGCCATAAAACTGCCGAAACACGGCATGGGTTGAATAGCCCAGATGCGGCGTCAGCACGGTGTTCGGCAGTGTCCTGATCTGGTCGGCTACGGCAGGCGGTTCGACATCGTAGACATCGAGGCCAGCCATGATGTCGCCCTTGAGCAGCCGTGCCGCCAGCGCCGCGCTATCGATCAGCGGGCCGCGTGACGTGTTGACGATGATCGCGCCGGGCTTCATTGCCGCGATCTCGGCAGCGCCAACGATATGCCGCGTCCTCTCGGACAACACGAGGTGCAATGATATCGCGTCGCAGGTCGCAAAAAGCTCCAGCTTGCTGACAAGCCTCGCGCCACCTTCTGCCGCCGCTTCGGTTGTC
>JBOFFB010000828.1:0-4907 GCA_051648385.1 Allobosea sp. | reverse complement strand
GTGCCGGAAACGTTCAGCGTGCCGGCATAGACCATCACCCCTTCGCCGATGAGCACGTAGCTGGTTTCGCCCGTGATCAGGCTCTGGTCGATTTCGGAGTGACCGGAGATAACCTTGCCATCAACCGAAACCCGCTCGCCGGGCCTGACCAGCACGATGTCGCCGGGGGCAATAGCAGCGATGGGAACCTCGCGGACCTGAGTGTCGGATATGAACTTGATGGCAGTTTCAGCCTTCAGTGCCGCGAGATTGCCAGCGACCGCGCGCGTCTTGTGCCGCATTGCCTGATCGAGATAGCGTCCGATCAGCAGCAGGAAGATCAGCATCACGGCAGCTTCAAAATAGGCATGCTCGCCGTGGTTGAAGGTTTCAACCACCGACATGCCCAAGGCCAGAACGATACCCAGCGTGATCGGAACGTCCATGTTGACATGGCCGACCTTCAGCGCGCGGATGGCGCTCTCGAAGAAGGGCTGGCCCGCGTAAGCTGCTGCCGGCAGAGCAATCAAGGCCGAAAGCCAATGAAAGAAATCCCGCGTGACGGGATCGATGTCACTGGCGTTGCCAGACCATACCGACACCGACAGCAACATGACGTTCATGCTGGCGAACGCCGCGACACCAAGATATCGCACCAGGCGCTTTTCTTCGTTGGCCTCTGCGGTCTCGGCCTGTTTCGCCACAAACGGATAGGCGCGGAAGCCCTTGCTGGCGACAGCCGCGATGATGGCATCAGGTGACAGGCTGCCATCGCGCCATTCGACGCTGAGCCGGTGGCTCGACAGGTTGACGCGGGCAGAGGTGACGCCACCAAGTTTGGAGACAACGGTCTCGATCGTGGCCATGCAGCCGGCACAGCGCATGCCCTCGATGGCCAGTTCAACCGATTTGACGCCAGCGGTATCGTGGCGCACGAATGTGGAAAGGTCGCGCTGGACCGGAGATGCTGCCAGACTCATGGTCTGGGCTCCGCAAGGATGATGCGGTTTCGGGATGCGAAGACGCGTTCGCCGCGCTGGTTTGCTTCGACCACCAGTGTCCACGCGCCAGCCTGCACATCGCTGAAATCAGCGGCATAGAGACCCGGGCGGCGCTCGATGAGCATGCTTGTATGGTCGGCACGCGTCAGAGCGGGATGAGCAAGCCGCACCGTGACCGACAGCCCTGTGACGGGTTGGCCCGCCTTGTCCGTGAGGCTGACACTGACGGGTGTGACACCATCTTTCAAACCGGCAGCAATATCGGCGGTCCAGGCCCGCTCTGTCTGGCTGCGCATCGTCTCGATCTCTCGGTTCATGCTCTGGCTCGCCACATAGCCATTGGCGACATCGAGGCCTGGCATGGTGCGGATTGCGAGCGTCATCATCACCGCATTCACCGCAGCAATCGTTCCGAAAAAAGCGATGCAGCAGAACAGCACAAAACGTCCCGTGACGGGCCGTGGTGGCTTTGCAACCGTGCTTGAGGGGCGTGGGCCCGATCCCGTTTTTACGGACGATTGCGGTACGAGACGGTGTGTCGCGTCGTGGGGCAAGATTTCTCGGGGCAAGATGTCATGAGGCATGTTGTCATGGGGCATGATGAGCACTCCGCAGCAGCACATGTGCCTCTGCTCCTTCTGGCGTGTCAGGGTGCAAAGAAGTTCTCCTTCGCAACAACATTTTCGCCTGCAAAAAGATCAGCGGCCTTGATCCAGATCAGTGTCGACTTCTCGCCATCGGCGCGTCGCGGCATGGTGACCAGCACGCGGACCTCGCGGGTCTGGTCAGGTCCGACCTCGACCAGCGGTCGCCAGTCAGCGGTTGCAGGAACGCCAACAACCTCGATCTGGGTGCCCAGCGGGCCATCGACTGTCAGCGCAAATGGCCGGTTCTCCGGTCGTTTGTTGGCCAGCCTGACCGTGTAGGCATTGCGAATGCTGCCATCTCGCAAGGTGACGAACATTGGGTTGCGCTCATGCAGAACGCTGATGGAGGCTGTCGCGCGTGTGGCAAGTTGATAGACCATTGCACCACCGACAACGACGATGATTGCCGCATAGAGGACCGTGCGCGGCCTGATCATCCGGTAGCTGGTCGGTGTTCCGGTCGCACGTGCCTTGATGTTGTCTTCGCTGTCGTAGCCGATCAGGCCGGTGGGTCGGCCCACTTTGCCCATGACGCTGTCGCAGGCATCAATGCACAGTCCGCACTGGATGCAGCCCAGTTGCTCGCCATCGCGGATATCGACGCCGGTGGGGCAGACGGCGACACACTGATAGCAATCGATGCAATCGCCGGCCTTTTCCCCGGCGATCTCCTGCTTCTTCGCCTCTTTCAGCGACATGCGCGGCTCAGCCCGATCGTGACGGTAAGCCACGTTCAGAGCGTGTTCGTCCGTGAGCGCAGCCTGGATGCGCGGCCATGGGCAGATGTACAGACAGACCTGTTCGCGAAGGTGCCCGGCAAAGACATAGGTCGTCGCGGTCAGGATCGCGATCCACATGTAGGCCTCGAAGGGCGCTGTTCCCGTTGCAAGGCTGTAAACCAGCGTGGGTGCATCGCTGAAATACAGAACCCAGGCGCCGCCCGTCCACCACGCGATCATGAGCCAGATGGTGTGCTTGAGGATTTTTAGGCCCCAGGTTCTGGCGTCCCACTCAGCGGCATCGCGCTTGATGCGGTCGCGGCGGTCGCCTTCAACCAGCCGCTCGACCTGCAGAAAAAGGTCAGACCACACGGTTTGCGGGCAGGTGTAGCCGCACCAGATGCGGCCAGCCACGGCATTCATCAGAAACAGCATAACCGCTGCCAGGATCAGCAGCCCAGTCAGATAGTAGAACTCCTGCGGCCAGATTTCGATGAAAAAGAAGAAAAAGCGCATGCGCTCGAAATCGATCAGGACGGCCTGGTTGGGCAGGTTGGGCCCACGGTCCCAACGCACGAATGGCAAGAAGTAGTAGATGCCAAGTGTTATGAACAGAACAGCCCATTTGATCCGGCGATAGGTGCCGGAAACCTTCTGCGGATAGACCTTCGGCGAGGGTGCGAAAAACGGGATATCCGAATGGGTTTCCGGTGTGCTCACGCGAAGTCTCTCATTGCCCGCCGCCAAGGCTGTGGACGTAGACGGTGATCGACTTGATCGTCACAGGATCAAGCCTGTCCTTCCAAGACGGCATGACGCCTGCACGGCTGTACTTGATGGTTTCGGTGATCGACTTGATGTCCGAGCCATAGAGCCAGATCTGGTCAGTGAGGTTGGGTGCTCCCAACTCCATGTTGCCTTTTCCAGCCTCGCCGTGGCAGGCGGCGCAGTTGGCTGCAAACAGCTCCTTGCCCTGATCGAGTTTTGCGCCCGCTTCAGTCGGCAGGCTCGACAAGGTCCGGACATGATTGGCAACAGAATCGATCTCATCTGGCTTCAGGAGCGCGTCCTTCAGCCCGAAGGCCGGCATCATCGAGATGCGGGTGTCGGAACTGGCCGTCCAGCGAATGCCGTGCAAAAGCGTGGTGTGAATCTGGTCGAGTGAACCGCCCCAGATCCAGTCGTCGTCATTGAGGTTTGGGTAGCCCCCTTTGGCCCCACCGCCGCCAAGGCCATGGCAACCGGAACAGTTGTCACCAAACGCGGCCTTGCCTTGTGCTACCGCAATGCGGAACAGGTCGGAGCTAGCCCTGATCTGGTCGAGTGATGCGGTTTCAAGTCCCGCGGCCCTCACGGCTCGCTGCTTGTTGAGCGCGTCGAGTTCGATTGCAACATTGGCGCGCGATGAATAGCCCAGCAGACCACGCGTGTTGTCGGACACAAGCGGCCAAGCTGGATACAGGATCCAGTAGCCGACGGCCCAGACAATGGTCACATACAGTGTCCAGAGCCACCAGCGCGGCATGGGTGTTTCAAGCTCGCGGATACCGTCCCACTCGTGGCCAGTGGTCGCGGTGCCCGTGACGTCATCAATGTGTTTGTGGTTATCTTTGCTCACGGCCAGCCTCAATCGTCACTCAGCGGAATAGCAGCAGCGTGGTCGAACTTTGATTTGTTCGACGGCCAAAAGGCGTAGATTGCCATGCCGCAGAAGATGGCCATGAAGTACAAAAGGCCTGCTGATTGGGCGAGATGCGTCAGAAATGCGTAGGTTTCGATCATTGTCACGTCCTCAGCGCAGGTTGGCTTTGTTGTCGTAAAGCTTGATGTCGACCAGTGTGCCGAGCACCTGCAGGTAGGCGATGAGAGCGTCAGCTTCGGTGATCATGCTGGCGTTGCCATCGAAATTGCGCACCTGCGCTTTCGGGTAGCGCTTCAGGAATGCATCCGTCTCCGGCCCATCGGGATCGACCTGTGCCCTGATGTCGGTAATGGCCTTGTCGATCTGTTCCTGGGTATAGGGCACGCCAACGGTCCGGTTGGCGCGCATGTGGTCGACGACAGCGTCAAGGTTAAGCTCGCGCCGCTGCAGATGCGCATAGGCCGGCATGATCGATTGGGGCACCAGGGCGCGTGGATCATTCAGGTGCGCAAGCTGCCATTCGTCGGAGTACTTGCCGCCAATGCGGGCAAGATCAGGTCCGGTGCGCTTCGAACCCCACTGGAAGGGGTGATCGTACATGCTCTCTGCAGCCAGTGAATAATGCCCATAGCGCTCGACCTCGTCACGCAATGGCCGGATCATCTGGCTGTGGCAATTGTAGCAGCCTTCGCGCAGGTATACCGCGCGCCCGGCCAGTTCCAGCGGCGAGTAAGGCCGCATGCCCTGCACCTTCTCGATCGTGCTCTTGAGATAAAACAGTGGTGCAATCTCGACGAGGCCGCCAATCGACACCACCAGAAGGATGCCAAGGACCAAAAAGATCGAGTTGGTTTCGAGCAGCTTGTGTTTGTTCCACAGGGACATGATGGTCTCTTCAGGCTTGATGGTCTTTTCAGGC
>JBOFFB010000827.1:0-8355 GCA_051648385.1 Allobosea sp. | reverse complement strand
CGCCCGGCCATCGTCGAGCGCATCATGGAAGGCGCTGCGGTGCCGGCCGAACAGGTTCTGCCCGCCAGCTTCTTCGGCACCTCGAAGACACTGAAGCCCACCGCATTCGATCTCGCTGGTGCCCGCAAGCTGTTGGCCGAAGCAGGCTATCCCAACGGCTTCAAGATGAAGATCCACGGCCCGAATGGCCGTTACACCAACGACACAAAGATCATCGAGGCCGTGGCCCAGATGTTCACCCGCCTCGGCATCGACACCGATCTTGAAACCATCCCGCCCGCCAACTTCTTCACCCGCGCGTCGACAGGCGCCAATGGCGAGCCAGAATTCTCGTTCATTCTCGTGGGTTGGGGCGCAGGCACCGGCGAAACTTCCGGTTCGCTGCTGGCATTGCTCGGCACCTTCGACCGCGCCAAAGGCTCAGGCGGTGCCAACCGTGGCCGTTACTCCAACAAGGCGATGGATGACGTGCTGACAGAGGCCCTGCGCACCGTCGACGACACCAAGCGCGCAACGCTTCTGGCCCGCGCCTCGGAACTGGCGATGAACGACCTTGGCATCATACCGAGCCACTACCAGACCAACGTCTGGGCCTCGAAGAAAGGCATCAAGGTCACACCGCGCGCCGATGAATACACGCTGGCCACTGGCATCACGCGCTGAGGCCGCACCTGCGCGCTCTGTCATTCCGGGGCGCGCCACAGGCGTGAGCCCGGAAACCATCAACGTGGTCCGTTGGTCATGATCGCGCATCGCACATCATGGGTTCCGGGCTCCGCTGACGCGGCCCCGGAATGACGCAAAGCGCAGTAAGGTAACCGAGGAACCACACCATGCTTGCCTTCATCCTCCGACGCCTCGGGCAGGCCATGCTGGTCATCGGCGTGATGGTTGTCATCGTCTTTTTCGGCGTCAACGTCATCGGCGACCCGGTCTGGATGCTGATCTCGCCGGAGATGGACCAGAACGCGGTCGAAGCGACAAAGGTCGCGCTCGGCCTCGATAAGCCGATCTGGCAGCAGTTCTTCGTCTTCGTCGGCAATGCGCTGCAAGGCGACATGGGCCGGTCGTTCGTGCACGGCGAGCCGGCCATCAAACTGATCCTCAGTCGCATGCCAGCGACGATGGAATTGGCACTGGTGGCGCTGTTCATGGCCATCGTCATCGGCATGCCGCTTGGCATTTACGCCGGGCTCAAGCCCGATACGCGCCTGTCAAAAGGCATCATGGCTGTCTCGATCCTTGGGTTCTCGCTTCCCACATTCTGGGTCGGCCTGATGCTGATCATGTTCTTCTCGATCATGCTGGGCTGGCTGCCCGCCACCGGGCGCGGCGATACCATCCGCGTGCTGGGCATTGAGACGTCATTGTTCAGCCTGAATGGCTGGACCTACATCGCCCTGCCCGCGCTCAACCTGGCGCTGCTCAAGATCAGCCTGGTCATCCGCCTCGCCCGCGCCGGGGTGCGGGAGGCGGCGCTGATGGACTACGTCAAGTTTGCGCGAGCCAAGGGCCTGTCGCAGCAGCGCATCGTTGGCGTGCACATCCTGAAGAACATCCTGATCCCCATCGTCACAGTGCTCGGGCTAGAGTTTGGCAGCCTGGTTGCCTTCTCGGTGGTGACCGAGACCATCTTCGCCTGGCCGGGCATGGGCAAGTTGCTGCTCGAAGCCATCCAGCGCCTCGACCGTCCCGTCATCGTCGCCTACGTGATGGTGGTCGTGGTGCTGTTCGTGGTGATCAACCTTGTCGTCGACGTGATGTATTCGATCCTCGATCCGCGCGTGCGGCTCACCGAAGCGAAAGCGTGAGGCCATGACTGACATTCCACTCAGGGTGACATCCGCTTCGGCCCTTCCGGACATTCCGAAGGAGGAAACGCCGTTCACGCGCTTCCGCAAGTCCTTTGTCGAGGACAAGGTGGCGGTGGCGGGCTTGATCCTGTTCTCGATCATCGTGACGCTGGCACTGCTGGCCCCCGTGATCTCGCCGCAGAACCCCTATGATTTGCGCAGTGTCGACATTATGGATTCGCGCCTGCCGCCGGGTGCCACGGCGGGCGAGGGCTTCACGGCCTGGCTTGGCACGGACGGCGTAGGCCGCGATCTCTGGTCGGGTATCCTCTACGGGCTGCGCATCTCACTGATGGTCGGCGCACTCTCCGGCATCATGGCGGCCTCAATCGGCATGACGGTCGGCCTTATCGCCGCCTATGCCGGTGGCCGGGTCGAGACCATCCTGATGCGCATCGTCGACCTGCAGCTGTCTCTGCCCGCCGTGCTGATCGCGCTGATCCTGGTGGCAGCGCTCGGCAAGGGCATCGACAAGATCATCTTCGCGCTCGTGGTGGTGCAATGGGCCTATTATGCCCGGACCGTGCGCGGCAACGCGCTGGTCGAGCGCCGCAAGGAGTATGTCGAGGCGGCGCAATCGCTGGGCCTGTCGAATGCCCGCGTCGTCTTCCGTCACATCATGCCGAACTGCCTTGCGCCCGTCATCGTCATCGTCACGGTGCAGACCGCGCACGCCATCGCGCTGGAGGCGACACTGTCGTTCCTCGGTGTCGGCCTGCCTCAGACCGAGCCATCGCTGGGCGTGCTGATCGCCAACGGCTTCCAGTACATGCTGTCCGGCAAATACTGGATCAGCTTCTTCCCCGGCCTCGCGCTGCTGCTCACCATCGTCTCGATCAACCTGATGGGCGACCGCATCCGCGACGTGCTCAACCCGAGGCTGGAGAAGTGAGCGTGCACATGCAACTCACCGTCATTCCGGGATGCGCAAAGCGCAGGCCCGGAACCCATCAGCACCAGACTGTGGCGCAGAGTGCTTTGGTCAATGTGGTGACCGGATCACAAGACATGTCACAATGGGTTCCGGGCTCGGCTTCGCCGCCCCGGAATGACGAAGGTTTGCAGGCATGACAACGCCACCCGTCATTTCGGTCGAGAACCTCAAGACCCATTTCTTCACCCGCGCAGGGCAGGTGAAATCGGTCGACGGCATCTCGTTCCACGTCAACAAGGGCGAGGTTCTGGGCCTCGTCGGCGAGTCAGGCTCGGGAAAGTCCGTCACTGGCTTCTCGATCATGGGACTGATCGACCCGCCGGGCCGGATCGTTGAGGGTTCGATCAAGCTCAACGGCAAGGAGCTTGTCGGCCTTTCTGACGACGAGATGCGCAAGGTTCGGGGCCGCGAGGTCGCCATGATCTTCCAGGACCCGATGATGACGCTCAACCCGGTGCTGCGCATCGACACGCAGATGATCGAGGCCATCACTGCCCACGAGAATGTTTCGCAGAAAGCCGCCCGCGCCCGCGCCCGCGATGCACTCGCCAAGGTCGGCATCCCCTCGCCTGACGAGCGGCTGAGCGCCTATCCGCACCAGTTTTCCGGCGGCATGCGCCAGCGTGTGGCGATCGCCACGGCGCTGCTCAACTCACCCTCCTTGATTGTCTGCGATGAGCCGACGACCGCGCTCGACGTCACGATCCAGAGCCAGATCCTCGCCGAGATGCAGCAGCTTTGCGCCGAGACGGGAACGGCATTGATCTGGATCACGCATGACCTCACCGTGATCGCCGGCCTCGCCCAGCGCGTTGCCGTGATGTATGCGGGCCGCATCGTCGAAACCGGGCCGGTGGATGCATTGCTCGACGCGCCGATCCACCCCTATACCAAGGGCCTGCTCGGCTCCCTGCCCTCGGCGGGTGTTCCGGGTCAGCCGCTGACACAGATCCCCGGTGCGACGCCCTCGCTGGCCAGGTTGCCGCCCGGCTGCGCCTTCGCCCCGCGCTGCGGCCACGCCAGCGATATTTGCCGCACGGCTGCGCCGGAAAGCCTGTCACATGGGCTTGACCGTGCGGCGCGCTGCCACCATCCACTCGCCGTACCCAAGGTGGCCGCCTGATGAATGCCCCCGCTCCCGCCCCGCTCGTCGAACTGAAGAATGTCTCGAAGCGTTTCGTCAAACCGCTCGATGCTGCGGCGAAGCTCGCCAACCTGATGGGGGCCAGTAACCGCGAGCAGGTCGTTCATGCCGTTGATGGTGTTGATCTCGCCATCCGTACCGGCGAGGTCGTCGGGCTGGTCGGCGAGTCCGGCTGCGGCAAGTCCACGCTTGGCCGTGTAGTGGCGGGCATCCATCAGCCCAGCAGCGGCGAGATGGATTGGGAGGGCAAGCCCGTCGCGTCCCTCAGCGGTGATGCGCGCAAGGCGGCGACACTGGCCGTGCAGATGATCTTCCAGGACCCCATGTCGTCGCTCAATCCGCGCATGCGCGTGACCGATATTGTCGGCGAAGCGCCGGTGTTCCACGGCCTGATCGGCAAGTCCGAGCAGGAGAGCTACGTCGAGAATGTGCTCGAACGCGTCGGCCTCGATCCGACCTATCGCCGCCGCTATCCGCACCAGTTCTCTGGCGGCCAGCGCGCCCGCATCGGCATCGCAAGAGCGCTTGCGGTCAACCCACGCTTTCTGGTCTGCGACGAGAGCGTCGCGGCGCTTGATGTCTCGATTCAGGCCCAGGTGCTCAACCTGTTCATGAAGCTGAGGCAGGACCTTGGCCTGACCTACCTGTTCATCAGCCATGACCTCAGCGTCGTGCGCCACCTCTCGGACAAGGTGGTGATCATGTATCTCGGCCGTGTGGTCGAGGCCGCGAGCGCCACCGAACTGTTCAAGGGGCCGAACCACCCCTATGCGCAAGCGCTATTGGCCAACGTGCCAACACTGGCCTCGCGCCACAAGCGCTTCGCCCCGCTCAAAGGCGAAATCCCCTCACCGCTCAATCCGCCAAGCGGCTGTCATTTCCACCCGCGCTGCCCGATGGCTGGCCGGCGCTGCTCGGCCGAGCGTCCAGCCTTGCGCGAGATCGCACCGGGGCATGTCAGTGCGTGCCATCTGAACGATGGCGGGGTGGGTTAGGCAATCGCAACTTAAACAAGCAGTTTTCTGAACTGCGTGAACCCGGTGCGAACTGCCAGTGATCCATACAGACTTATCGCAGCTTGATTGTCTTCTTTCACGAGCCAGGTGACGCGTTCGGCACCGTCACGAGCAGCGGCGTCGTAAACCGCCATGATCAAAGCCTTGCCGATCCCTCGGCCACGCATTTCCGGAATAGTGAACAGGTTTTTAAGGTAGCAGACCGGGCCGATTGTCACCGTGTCGACGTGATAGATGTGCGTGGCAAACCCGGCAATGCTGCCATCAGCGACGGCTACAAAAGCGAACATCGGTACGTTCGGGTCGATCAAACGCCGAAATGTGGTTTCCGTGACCTCATCCGAAATCGTTCGATCATGAGCGACGAAGAACGCTTTCCAAAGTGGCTCCCAGTTTGGAAAGTCATTTTTTGAAATGGCCCGGATAGTGAAACGAGGATCCATCGTCCGCGGCACGTCACAAACCATCGAAAGCGATATCGTCCGCTTTGGAATGCCACTCGTGAAATGCTGCGAACGGATTGAACTCGCTTGTCATGTTCAGCAAAGCTTGATCCCGCATAGGCTGATCGACAGCCAGAAATGCCTGAAGCTCGTCACCCGTCGGAGCCTTCGGTTTGACCACCTGCCTCGATGTTTCATCATTGCTCATCGGCTCGTCCATGATCATCTCCAAGATGTCTCACCGGTCCCAACCTATGCCAAAGGTCGGTGAGAGTCATCTCGCATCCAACCCGGCAAATCCTGCCGATCAGACACGTTTCGTAGGCCCATCCTTGCCTGTGCAACGCTCCGTTCACCATCCAACCCATTGAAAACACTTGCCAACGCCGCTGGCATGATGGGTGCAATGAACTTGCCAGTCGATGTGTGCGGCCTGTCGTGCCGCGTCTCTTGAAGGGCAAGTCTCATGGGTGTTTTTGGTGCAATGACGACGGCGTTGTCTGGCCTCAGGGCTCAGTCCTACGCGCTGGAAAACATCTCCGGTAACATCGCCAACTCGCGCACCACCGGTTTTAAGCGGGTAGACACGAGCTTCGCCGACCTGGTGCCCGATACCCCAGCCAACCGTGAGTTATCCGGCTCGGTGCTGGCGCGCTCCGCCGCGACCAACTCGGTGCAGGGCGACATCTCCACCACCTCTATCGCCACCAACGTGGCGCTGAATGGCGACGGCTTCTTCATCGTGGCCGAAAAGCAGAACGACCTGAACGGCGTCCCGACCTTTGCCCAGACCAACCTCTACACCCGCCGCGGCGACTTCGACTTCGACCGCAACGGCTTTCTGGTGAATGGCGCGGGCTACTACCTCAAGGGGCTGACGCTCGATCCCAGCACCGGCAACGCCACTGGCTCCGAAGCTGACGTCATCAAGGTCAGCAACGACGCCCTGCCTCCTCGGGCAACCACCCAGATCGAGTATCGAGCCACACTGCCAGCCACACCGAACACGGCAGCTTACCAGGCCGCCAATGGTGCCATCGGCTCCGAGTTGCTTGGCGCAGCGACGCAGTTCCCGGCCAGCCCGGCAACACTGGCCACGATTGCCGCATCCGACAGCGCTGCGCTCGAAGGCCGCTCGATTCAAGGTGGGACGATCACCGGCTATGACTCGCTCGGCAGGCCGGTGCCGGTACGCCTGGCGTGGGCCAAGACTGCTGCCGCCGTGCCTCCCGTTCCAGGCCCGGCAGCTCCGGACGCGTGGAGCCTGTATGTCCAGACAGATCCCGCTGCGACCGGCGCAGGAACACGTTGGACACGGGCTGGAACCGCCGGCCAATTCACCTTCGACACCACCGGCAACCTAACCTCTGCAGCAAACCTCATCTTGCCAGCCGTGACGGTCAGCGGTGTCACCGTTACAGGCATCAACCTGACGACGGGCGTCGGCGGTTCCGGCATGAAGCAGGTCTACTCGACCCAGAATGTTGGCCAACTCGAAGCCAACGCCATTCAGCAGGACGGCTATTCCGCGGGCGTGTTGCAGAACACGACGATCTCGGAGGACGGCAAGGTTCAGGGCAGCTACTCCAATGGCCAGACACGGCCACTCGCGCAGCTGCTGACAGCCCGCTTTGCATCGCCAAATTCACTCAAGCGGCTTGATGGCGGTGCCATGTCAGAAACACTTGAATCTGGCCTTCCGCTGGTTGGTTCAGCCTCCTCCGGTGGCACGCAGTTGGTGGGAAGCGCGGTCGAACAATCCAACACTGACATCGCCGACGAATTCGCCAAAATGATTGTGACCCAACAAGCCTATTCGGCCAACACCCGGGTCATCACGACATCGCAGCAGATGTTGTCGGACATCCTCAACATCATTCGCTGATCAGGCAACGATCGTGGCACAGTCACGATCAGGGAGTTGAACCATGGGCCTCAACGGGGTCATGACAAATGCACTGTCGGGGATGCGGGTCACGCAGGCCGGTCTCGACGTGGTGTCGCAGAACATCTCCAACTCCGACACCGTCGGTTATGTCCGGCGGCGCGCCAATGTCGTGGAGCAGCCGCTTGGCGACACCGCAGGCTTTGCCCGCGTCAGCGGCATCCAGCGCATGCTCGACAAGGTTGTCCAGCGCCAGCTCTGGAACGAGACGGCGGGCGCGGGTTATACCTCCACCCGTGCCGATCTACTCGGCGCGCTAGATCAGGTCTATGGCGCGCCTAACTCGTCAAGTTCGCTCGGCGCCACATTCGGGCGCTTTACCCAATCCTTGCAGCAGCTCAAGGCTGACCCGTCCAACTTCGCCTTGCGCGGCAGTGTGGTCTCAACCGCACAGGACGTTGCAACGCGGCTGAAAGGGCTCTCGGGCGACATCCAGAACCTGCGCAACGAAGCCGAACGCGGCATCGAGGCGGGCGTTGCGCGCACCAACGAGGTGCTGAAGCAGATTCAGGCTGTCAATGCCAAGATCATTTCGGGCACGGGCGGAGATGATGCCGCTTCGCTGCGCGATGAGCGCGATCGGCTGGTGACGGAACTTTCGCGCTACATGGACATCCGCACATCGGAAACCGACAACAGCGGCATCAATATCTTCACCTCGTCCGGCATCGGATTGTTCAGCGGCTCGAACGCGACAACGCTGACGTTCGATGCCGCAACGTCGGTCGGCGCCGATCAGCTCTGGAACGCGACGGATGCCTTGCGCGGTGTTGGCACGATCAGGGCACAGAATGGTTTTGGCGGTGCAACCGACCTGATCGCCACCAGTTCGCTGCGTTCGGGTGAAATTGCCGCTTTCGTCGAGATGCGCGACAAGACGCTGGTCGAAGCGCAGAACCAGCTCGATGAGTTTGCCGCCGCCATGGCCAGCGCGCTGTCGGATCGCGAGATCGCTGGCACTGCAGCCACGGTCGGCGCGGCCAATGGCTTTGACGTGGACATCAACGGCCTCAGCGCCGG
>JBOFFB010000826.1:0-4555 GCA_051648385.1 Allobosea sp. | reverse complement strand
AGCGCACTCATGCGTCGAGTGAGAGTGGACGGAGATACCGACAGTTTTGCGGCGATCTGGCTCAGTGATCTGTCTCCTCGCAATTGTAGCTCGGTGAGAAGGCGGATGTCGGTGCCGTCCAGTCGAAATGGCATTCCGGGTTGCCTCGAGAAAGCGTGGCCCTTGGGAGGCCCACCGCAATCTGCTGACAGGATAGCCGGCACGGATAGCAGTGACGTCAGAAACAATGACAACACAACGAAGGTATCGATTTGACAAACCCAAACGCGACGAGTCGATGGACTTTCTGAAAAAGGCCCGGCGCTATCACAGCACTGAGCCAAGTCAGAGACTGTCGTGTCGGACAAATTGACCAGGAAACACAGGCTTTGAGCTTTATAGCAAAATTCCTACAATAGTAGGTTGATCAACGGTGTCTTTGCGGTGTCTGTCAGATCATGGGGCTCAAACAGACAGTCGCGGAAAACATCAGAAGGCTACGGCTGGAACGCGGCTACACGCAAAAGAGTTTGTCCGAGCTCACTGAGATCAATCGCAATCACGTCGGCATGATCGAACGTCAGGAGTGTTCACCAACGATAGATATCCTGGAGAAGATTGCGAACGCTCTCGAAGTCGATCCTATTTCGCTGTTCGAGGTTGATGCACTGCTGATTGCAGTGAGTGACACGGAATAGGATGAGGCAGCGTTTCACGCTCGATGCGCTGGCGCTCGGTGAGGATTGTCCCGGCGCGCTCAAGGAAGACATCGGCAGGATCTCTTTCTTGTGTCACCCCATTGGCAGGTCATGTGAAACCGCCCGCCCTTGACGGTTTGTCATCTCTGAATCGACTAATCTTTGATATTGACCGTAAATCTAACGTCTGTTATCAGATTTACGGTCATGATGATCCATCGAACAACGACCATGGCAGCGCTGCGCCGAAACCTGGCCCAGGCACCCGCTGTTGCCCTGCTCGGACCGCGCCAGGTCGGCAAGACCACCCTTGCCCGCTTGATTGCGCACGAATTTCCCGGCTCGCTCTATCTCGATCTGGAGAGCACGCCCGATCTGCGCAAGCTGGATGATGCCCACGCCTACCTCGCTGCCCAGGCGGGTCGGCTGACGGTGATCGACGAAATTCAGCGCGCACCCCAGCTTTTTGCGGAGCTGAGAGGGCTGATCGACAGGCGGCGTGCTGCGGGAGAACGCTCGGGGCAGTTTTTGCTCCTTGGATCGGCATCGCTCGATCTCGTTCAGCAGGCCTCGGAGACACTGGCCGGCCGTATCACCTACCTCGACATGGGCCCCATCATGCCGTGGGAGGCGTCCGCCGCCGGGATCGGGCTTGACCAGCTGTGGTTGCGTGGCGGATTTCCGGACAGTCTCACCGCTGGGTCAGAGGAGGCAAGCTACCTATGGCGGCAGTCCTTCATTCGCAGTTATCTGGAGCGCGATGTGCCGATGTTCGCGCCGCGCATGCCGGCAGCCACGGTCGGGCGGCTCTGGGGCATGCTGGCCAATGCGCAGGGGTCAATGCTGAATGCCGCGCGCCTTGCGCAAGGACTGGGCGTCTCAAGCCCGGCTGTGATGCGGTATATCGATCTCCTGGCGGACCTCATGCTGGTGCGTCGCCTGCAGCCATGGAGCGGCAACCTTGGCAAGCGACTGGTGCGCTCGCCAAAGGTCTACGTGCGCGATAGCGGCCTTGTACACGCGCTCCTCGAAATTGGCACACATGATCACCTGCTCGGACACCCGGTCGTTGGCCCAAGCTGGGAGGGATTCGTGGTTGAAACCTTGATCACCGCCGCCGGCCCGTCCGTGATCCCGATGTTCTACAGGACTGCCGATGGCGCCGAACTCGACCTCGTGTTCGAGCGCGCGGGCAAGGCGCATGTTGGCATCGAGATCAAACGGTCCTCCGCGCCGAAGATCGAGAAGGGGTTCATCGTGGCGTGTGAAGACCTCGGCCTTGAGCACAGGCTCATCGTTTCGGCTGGACAAGGCAGTTACCAGGCCCGCGATGGTGTGACCGTTCACGGGCTGGCCAGTGCGGTGGAAGCGGTTGAACAGTTGACAAAATCACCGTTCGCATAAGGAAAATTATGGAATGTATTTTATTCGCCACCAAGGCATGCGTTTTGACCAGGTGACGCATGTCTGTCTCGCACGATTTCGGATAACATCCTCGTTACTCAAAAACGGCATTATTGGGACGATGAGACAAGAAAAGGCTAGATTTTGCACTTCAGAATGACAATTACCTACTATCATAGGTCGAACATTCTGCCGTTTGCGCTGTCTGTCAGGGCATGGGGCTCAAACAGACAGTGGCGAAGAACATAAGGGTGCTGCGGCTTGCTCGCGGCTACACGCAGGAAGAGTTGTCCGAGCTCGCCGGGATCAATCAGAACTACACCGGCATGATCGAGCGCGAAGAGCGGTCACCCACCGTCGATATGCTGGAGAAAATCGCCAAGGCTCTCGCGATTGACCCGGTAATCCTTCGCGAAACGGGAGTTGCAATCGATTGAGATATGCAGCGATGCGGGAGAAGCCAGCGGCACGTCGATAATGGCTGGAATTGGCATGATTGGCTTACCGAACTCCCTCCGCTCAAACTGCGGGAGTTGGGCGTGAGCAAACTTTGTTTGTTGGGTCCGACCCGTCGCAGCCTGCCAGAATTGAGCTGACATAGCCGTGGAGGCTCCAGCCGCCTGTATTGGCAACTGTCTGCCTGAAGTTTACTCGTCTTAGGCGATGGTTTTGTGATACAAATGCCAAGTCGTATGGCCAAGAACAGGTAATACCACCAGAAGTCCCAAAAAAGCCGGAACTGCGGCAACAATGAGCAGAACCCCGACAATGGTGCCCCAAAGCAACATGACGGGCAAGTTAAGCGTGACGCCCTTGATCGACAAGATGATTGCCGACATGAAGTCCTCATCCCTTGCAAGCAGATGCGGGAAAGAGAAGATTGAGATGGCAAAGGCAAAAAGTGCAAAGCCAGCGCCTACCAATGTGCCCGTGAGCAGGAAGGTGATAGCCGTTGAACTGAACAACGCATCTCCATCCATGGTCAGCAGATTGATCGGTCTCAGGCCGAAGTTCAGCGCGTATATCAGCAGTGCCACGCGCACCCAGAACAAGAGCAGCACCATCAGCGCGAAGCCCAGCATCATGATCTGGCGGGTGGAGTGGTGCCGAATGGAACCAAGCACGATCGGGAAGGACAGTGGCAGCCCTGCCTCAAGCCTGCGGCTGACCTCGTAAAGCCCAACGGCTGCGAAGGGACCGATCAGAGCAAAGCCCATGATGAGGGGCAGAACGGCCATGTACTGGCCAAAATACCAGGCAATGCTGACCAGAGTGGTGCCTGAAAGGGCGTAGAACAACCCGAAGAACAGCCCGTAGGCGGGAGCGGCGGCGAAATCAGACAAGCCTGCTTTCAGACTGTCGGTCAGATCTTTGAAATGGATGCGACGGATCTGGGTTGCCACTGGTGCTGATGGCAGAACGTCTTTTGATGTTTCAGCGTTCATTGGGCGTGTCCTTCGATATGACGGGTGGGAGGTCATCATCGGCGATGGCGCGCCATCCCGCGCCCTGCAAATCTTCGAATTGCCTGGTGCGTAATGACCAGACAAACCCGGCCAACCCAAGTGCACCGAGAAAGAGCGCGAGTGGCAGAAGATAGACCAGAACATTCATGCTTCTGCCCTCCGGGGCTGGTTGGCTCGCAAGGCGTTCAGTGTCACGATCAAGGAGGAGCCGGACATGGCAAGGGCTGCCAGAAGGGGTGTCACGAAGCCGGCAACCGCCAGTGGCACGGCGATGGCGTTGTAGATCACGGCAAGCCACAGGTTCTGGATCATCAGGTGTTTGGCGCAGCGCGAAATCGTCACTGCGGCAAGGACAGGTGTCAGCCGTGATCCAAGGAAAACGGCATCAGCTGCAGCCTGCGTGAGGTGGACTGCGGTGACGGGCGAGATCGAGACGTGTGCCGCTGCCAGGGCAGGCGCGTCATTGAGGCCGTCACCCACCATCAGTACCTTGCGGCCTTGCGCCTTCAATTCCTCGACCCGGCGGATCTTGTCGGCTGGCGTGAAGCTGAATGCGGCTTTGGCAATGCCCAGCGAACGCGCGGCACCCATCACCGCAAGCTCTCGATCACCTGACAGGATTTCCAGATCGAGACCCAGAGCCTGCAATTGCCGAACTGTCTTTGCAGCATCGGGGCGCAGGACCTGCTGGATGGCGAACACCACGATCTCATCACCGTGGCGAAATGCCATCAGTGACGCATCGGGGAATTGGCTGGCCACGGCGTTGGCCTCAGCCTCCGCATCGCAATAGCTGGGCCGCCCAAGAAGCAGCGTCTTGCCATCGACAACAGCCCTGACACCGAGGCCAGGTTCCTCCTCGGCCTCAAGCGGCTCTGTCGCTGCGCTGGCCGCGACAATTGCCTGAGACAAAGGGTGGCGGCTTGAGAGCCCGAGCCTGCCAGCGAGTGCAAGATTGCCCGCATCGATATCAGCTGCATTGGCCAGTTCAGGCATGGGCATGGTCAG
>JBOFFB010000825.1:0-2131 GCA_051648385.1 Allobosea sp. | reverse complement strand
AGTTCGAATGGCTGGTAAGACAGTGAATATGTCCGGATCGTCAGCTCTGTGGGAGACTGAGGATAACCCTATCGCCCGCTGGCCCGGCGTCGAGACGGGTGATCTCATCGCCAAGGCACTTCAGGACCATTTTGACGATGTGGCGGCTGCGCCCGTTCCCGACAAGTTCCTGGTCTTGCTGGCGGAGCTAGAGGCCCGTGAGGCAGCTTCTAAATCCTCCAAGGCTCCATCGTCGAACGCTGACTCTCCTTATGTTGAAGCGCAGAAGACGGAGCGCGAACATGATGACAGACGCTGACACCACAAAGCCCCAGCCCGCATTTCGTGACATGCTGGTTGCCGAAATCCCGTCTATGCGCGCTTTTGCGGTGTCACTCTGCGGTAATATCACGACTGCTGATGATCTGGTCCAGGATGCGCTGCTGAAAGCTTGGGGCCATTCTGACAGCTTCCAGATGGGCACCAACCTTCGGGCATGGCTGTTCACTATTCTGCGCAACACCTACTACTCGCTGTATCGGAAGCGCACACGAGAAGTGCAGGATTCTGACGGGGATTATGCTGATGGGCTGTCCGTGCCCCCGTCGCAGGAATCGAGCTTGGAACTGTCCGAGTTCCGCCGCGCGCTCTCCCAGCTCTCGGTCGAACATCGGGAGGTGCTGATCATGGTGGGAGCGTCAGGCATGTCTTACGAGGAGGTAGCCGACATCTGCGGGGTTGCAGTGGGGACGGTGAAAAGCCGGGTGAACCGCGGGCGCGCCCGACTGGCGGAACTCATGGGTATCAGTGGGGTTTCAGATATTGGCCCCGACGCCCACATGCTTTCTATCGTGGCGGGAAGGTAGCTCGAGTTTCATATGTTGATGTGCGCTTGGAATTCAGGCGGTATTTTATGTTAATTTCGTTACGTAACCGCAGCGTGCGCGGCAGGCTCCTTAGCCTCGTCGCCCTCATTGTGTTGCCGCTGACGGCGATCGGCAGCTACCTCGCCTACGACAACAACCGCCTCATTGCTTCCAACATGACCGAAGCGCGGGTGCGACTATCGGAAGACTTCGCCTTTCGCAGCCGCCTTTGGTTCAGGGGCATGCTGCGGGCGGCGGAAGTACTCGCAGTTACTGTGGAGACAGGCAGTGGCCAGGATTGGCGCCATGCCTACTGCCAGGGCGATGGTCGATCATTGCTTGCGGCACCCGGGCCTTTTCAGGCGCTGGTCGTCCACGGTCTGGATGGCGACGCGTGTCACGTACTCAATACCGCTGTCGTAAATGCAGCGCCTTTTGTTGTTGCCAGCAACCAGACCCTCGCTTTGCCATCCCTGCAGTCCTGGGGAACCCAGCTGACCCATGGGTTCAGATATTCCTCGGTTCAGATCGGTGGTGTGGCCTACGGTATTGTTCAACACAGGACGTTGACGACAAATGCGCCTGTTCAAGCCATCTCTCTCTTCTTTCCAATGGAGCAGCTGGACGCCGTCTTCAACATCAACAAAAATGCCGAAGAGCACATTGTCGCCCTTGTGCAAAATGCCGGGCTGGAAGTGCTTGCATCGCGCGGCATACGGGGTGGCGATCTCACGTGGCTGCCAGCCCATGCGGCATTCTCTGGTTTGGAAACTGTATGGTCCGGACCATCTCGAGACGGCCGGCAGTTGACCTACGTTGCACGTGAAGTTGTGCCAGGAGAGTTGACCGTGCTGGCTGCGTTCTCCGAAAGGGCGATGCAGCAGGCGCAAGTTCAGCTTACGCTGCTGGCGGGCACACCCATGGCGCTGCTGTTGCTGTTCATGCTGGCCTATTGGCAGCTGGTGAACCGGGACATCGGCCGCTCTATCGACAGCATCGAGCTTGCGGCTCGGCGTGCGGCAAACGGGGATTTTGAAGCCCGTGCCAATGTGGATGATGCGATGCCACTGGAATTGCGGCGGGCGGGTGAAGGTATCAACAAGATCATCGATGCCGCAGAACGCCGCAACAGCGAACTGACGGAAGCGGCCAAGCGTAACGCCGACCTCATGCGGGAACTGCATCATCGTGTGAAGAATAGCCTGCAGGTGGTCCAGAGCTATCTTGCAATCACGCGGCGCACGTTGCCGAACCGTGAAAGCGAAACCTTGCGCGAGGCGGAGGCA
>JBOFFB010000824.1:0-2376 GCA_051648385.1 Allobosea sp. | reverse complement strand
TGTCGCTGCAGGATGACCTGATGCGCATCTTCGGCTCCGACCGGATGGATGGCATGCTGCAAAAGCTTGGCCTGCAGGAGGGCGAAGCGATCATCCATCCGTGGATCAACAAGGCGGTGGAGAAAGCGCAAGGCAAGGTCGAGGCGCGCAACTTCGACATGCGCAAGAACATCCTGAAGTACGACGATGTGATGAATGACCAGCGCAAGGTGGTTTTCGAGCAACGCCGTGATTTCATGCGGCAGGCAAGCATCCGCGAGACAATCAACGAAATGCGAAGCCAGGTCGTGGACGATGTCGTCCGCAACCATATCCCGGAGGATGCCTACCCCGAACAATGGGATGTTCCGGGCCTCAAGGCAGCGGTGGTGGAGACACTCAATCTCGACTTGCCCGTTGACGATTGGGCCAAGGAAGACGGTATCGCCGACGAGGAGATGCAGGAGCGCCTGCTGAAGGCCGCCAACGATGACTACACCGCCCGCATCGAGCGCAATGGCGATGATGTCATGACGTATGTCGAGAAGCAGGTGCTGCTTCAGTTGCTCGACCATCTCTGGCGCGAGCATCTCGTCACGCTTGACCACCTCCGGCAGGTGGTGGGCTGGCGCGGGCTGGCCCAGCGCGATCCGCTGAATGAATACAAGTCGGAAGCGTTTCAGCTCTTCGATGGTCTGATCGACAAGCTGCGCGAACAGGTCACGTCACAGCTGATGCGTGTCGAAGTTCGCTTCGACGAGCCGCCCGCCGATGCGCAGCCGGCACTCGGGCAGGCACCGATGCAGGCCTCGATGATGGAGCAGGCAGCGATGTTTGCGCCCGCCGAAGCTGTCGAGCCGTCCCAGCGCAATCCGCTCGATCAATCGACCTGGGGCCGGGTGGGGCGCAACGAGTCGTGCCCATGTGGGTCTAGCAAGAAGTACAAGCACTGCCATGGGCAGTTTGCGTGATCAGGAAAGCTGCTTGACCATGTGGACGACCACCCTGTCGGCCAGCTGTTCTTCATGTTTAACGGTGAATCCGAGGCGTCCATACCAAGCTATGCGCTCGACCAGACGGGCTCCGGTATAGAGCCGGAGACTGTCGCACCTACGCTCCTTCGCAACGGCGTCGGCGTGACGCATCATTGCGGTTCCGATCCCTGAACTTTGGCGATCGGGATCGGACGCCACACTCCAGATCAGGGCGTCATCAGGCCTGATGTCCATGATCAGGACACCTGCGATGGTCAAATCTACGACGGCGACCCAAGTTTCCGTCCGGCTCAGCAGTTCGGCATAGTCTGCCAGCAGCGGAAGTGGTTCAACACCCAGCACGGCGCGATTTGCGGCATAGGCACGGTGCTGCAGGCGCACGATGTCGTCAAAGTCATCGCGGGTGGCGGCCCTGACACGAACCGCGCTTGCCATCACAGGCTGACCCGCCCGCGCGCCACCAGCGCCTTCATCCGGGCGTCATGTTCGGACCAGCCAACGCGGCTCTTGAGCTTGCGGCCGGATGCAAGCCGCCTCGCGGCCTGCTGCGTGCCGATGGCGATACCCATGCGGGTGGTGTCAGAGCGGAAACCAAACGTCGCTTCGGGCACAATACCCGTGACCTGATAGCCAACCGAGGCCAGGTGTGTGCGCACGCGCACGCAATACTGCACGGACAGCACCGAGAAGCGGGTTTCGTTGTGGCCGGCACGGTACTTCATGGCGGCGGTGCAAATGTCGCCCTTGGCCAGCCGCCAGGCTTCGGCAAGATAGCGCACGCCGAGCCCGATATTTGTCTCCGGGTCAGCCAGTTCGGCAGGCGTGCCCTTGAAGCCAAGCATGCGGGCGGTCGGCGGCATCACCTGCATCAGCCCGATTTCGCCCGCTGCGCCGCGTGCGTCGGCACGGTAGGCGCTCTCGGTTCGCATCACGGCATCTGCCATTTCAGGTGGCAGGCCACGGGCCAGCGCTTCTCGGCGGGCAATGGCGCGGAAGGCTTCGCGGCTGGCTGGTGCGGTCGGTTGTATCAGGGATGGATCGGATTTGGTCGGCGCAAAGCTGCCATCAGGCCGCGCCGGGGGCTGGCTGCTGGCGGAGGCCGGGCTGGAGGCTGACATTGCGGTGCATGTCATCGCCGCGAGGATCAGCAGCGACAGGCGCATGACACTGTCAATCTGCTTCGGCGGCTACGGGAGCAGGGCGCTGTGCAACGCGAACGCCGCTTGCCGCGCTGGCTTGTGGAGCCGTGCGCGTTGGCTGCTGTGCCCGCGTCTGTGCCGGCTTTGCCTCTGACTGGCTTGCGGCGGGTGTTTCAGTGACCGCAGGTGCTGAAGCAGCGAATGGGTTGAACGACATGACCCGCTGAAGCACCGATGGCTGTTCCGGGGTTGCCGCTGCCGTT
>JBOFFB010000823.1:0-1654 GCA_051648385.1 Allobosea sp. | reverse complement strand
GGGCCGTTGAATTCGCGGAGAGCCACGCGGCCCTCGGTCTTCAGGCCGACGTCGATGACGGCCATGTCTTTCTCAATTGCAACAACCTTGCCCTTGATGACGGAGCTTTCCTGCAGGTTGCCGCCTGCGAAAGACTCGTCGAGCATCGCGGCGAAATCGTCGCGGGAAGGATTATATGAAGTAGCAGTCGAAGCCATTTGTTCTCCAAATGCGGAATGCCGGCAGCGGGGTTAAGGGCGTATCGCGCATCCAGTGCCAAAGGTCCGCAACCTTTGACGACCGCTTTCGCAAAGAGGAATTGCGACAGCGGGCCGGCGTGTGCCTGCACGAACGATACGGTGCAAAAATTGGATTGCCGCGCTTGGAAAGCGCGTGGTCTGCTGTCCGGAGCTGAGACGAAAATCGACCTCAAAGACCGGGAGCGGGCATTCCTCCAATGACGGCGGGGACGTGTAAAGTTGACTAGTCCCTCGGCCGGCCCGCTCGGACGGCCTCGACAATGTCGATGGCAGCCCGGACGCCGCTCTCTATATCCAACTGAGAGTTATCCAGCAAGTATGCATCCGGAGCCGCTTTTAAAGGCGCTGTAGCCCGGTTCTGGTCCCGCTCATCGCGCTTGAGGATGTCCGCCAGAACGGCGGCCTCGTCCGCCGCCTCGCCCCTGCCAATAGCCTCCAGCGTCCGCCGCCGGGCCCGGACATGGGGGTCCGCCACGACAAAAATCTTCACATCGGCATTTGGGCAGATCACGGTTCCAATGTCGCGGCCGTCCAGCACGGCGCCCGGCGGGTCCGCCGCAAACTGCCGCTGAAAACTGATAAGTACTTCCCTGACCTTGGGAATTGCCGACACCACAGAGGCCGCGTCGCCCACTTTCTGGGTTTTCAGGATCGGATTGCCGAACTTTTCAGGATCGAGTTCCAAGGCAGCGGCAACGGCCAGCGCTTCGTTGGCCAGATCGGAACCCGCCTCGAGCAGGGCATAGGCCACCGCGCGATAAATCACCCCGGTATCGAGATGGCGGTAGCCGTAGTGGTGAGCCAGCCGCTTGCCGAGCGTGCCCTTGCCCGATGCCGCGGGACCGTCGATAGCGATGATCATGAGAAATCAGCTCCGAGGCCGCGCATCATCGGAATGAAATCCGGGAAGCTGGTTGCGATGAATCCGGTGTCGTCGATCTTCACCGGCGCGTCAGACGCGGTGCCCATCACCAGCGCCGACATGGCGATGCGGTGATCCATATGGGTCGCGACCAGACCGCCGCCGGGCACATGACCCTTGCCGTTGACGATCATGTCGTCACCGGAAATCTCCACCTCGACGCCGTTGACGCGCAGCATGTCGGCTGTTGCCTCGAGACGATCGGATTCCTTGACGCGCAATTCCTGCAAGCCCCGCATGATGGTGACGCCTTCGGCATAAGCTGCGGCAACCGCAAGCACGAGATACTCGTCGATCATCGACGGCGCACGCTCCGGCGGCACAGTGACACCGCGCAGTTGCGACGCACGCACGCGGAATTGCGCCATCGGCTCGCCGGCATCGCCCCGCTGATGGCTCTCCTCGATCGAGGCGCCCATTTCGCGCAATGTCGTGAAAAGCCCTGTCCGCAAAGGGTTTGTCATGATGTCGGTTAGCGTGACGTCGGACTCCG
>JBOFFB010000822.1:0-2079 GCA_051648385.1 Allobosea sp. | reverse complement strand
AGTGGGAATCTCCTCGACACGGCATATTGCGGATTTTTGGGGTCTGACCTAGACCACATGTTCGCCTGAGAAAGGGCGACCCGTCTGCCAGTATGCAGGTTCGAGGGTTGCGCCGGATGTACTGGCGCAGAGCCTCTCGCATAGGAGACGGGCCATGGACAAGCATATCACCTACATCGGTTTGGACGTTCACAAAGAGACGATAGCGGTTGCTTTGGCGGCGAGCGGGCGTGGCGAGATTTGCGCGCACGGACAGATTTCCAACACGCCGGCCGCTTTGACGCGCCTTTCGAGCAAGCTCTCGCGAGACGGATCGGAGCTCCGGTTTTGCTATGAGGCCGGGCCGTGCGGCTACGGCATCCAACGCCAATTGGCTGCTGCGGGGCACGACTGCGTGGTGGTGGCCCCGTCGTTGATCCCACGCAAGCCGGGGGACCGGATCAAGACGGACCGACGGGACGCGATCAATCTGGCGGGTTTGCATCGTGCTGGTGCGTTGACTGCCGTATGGGTTCCTGATGCTGCCCACGAAGCGATGCGCGATCTGGTCCGTGCCCGCCTGGCGGCCGTGCGCAGCCTGCGGCAGGCCCGGCAGCAACTCTCGGGCTTTCTGTTGCGCCAGGGTTGCCATTACAGCCGCCCCGCCTGGACCCAGATGCATCGTCGCTGGCTGTCCGGATTGCGGTTCGAGCAACCGGCGCACCA
The DNA here is from genome assembly GCA_051648385.1 of Allobosea sp. Classification (GTDB taxonomy): domain Bacteria; phylum Pseudomonadota; class Alphaproteobacteria; order Rhizobiales; family Beijerinckiaceae; genus Allobosea. Next base: position 1,374 of record JBOFFB010000822.1, on the reverse strand, counting down.
CATTGTGCTGGAAGACTGCATTGAAACAATCGAAGCCGCAACCGCCCGCCGCGACAGGTTGACCGCGCAGATCGAGAACATGCTTGCAGACTGGGCGCTGGCACCGGTCGTTCACGCACTGCAGGCGCTCCGCGGCTTGGCCCTTGTGGCCGCAGCGACCGTGATCGCGGAACTGGGTGACATTACACGCTTTAACAACCCTCGCCAGCTCATGGCGTATCTCGGCCTGGTCCCCTCGGAGCATTCGAGCGGCCCGACCCGGCGTCAGGGCGGTGTGACGAAGGCGGGCAACGGCACCGCCCGGCGGATCCTTGTCGAGGCCGCCTGGAGTTACCGGTTTCCGGCACGGCTTAGTCGGGAACAATTGCTCCGGCAGGAAAACCTGCCAAAACCGATCCGCGACACCGCCTGGAAAGCGCAGGTGCGGCTGTGCGGTCGGTACCGAAAGCTCAGCAGAGCCGGAAAACCCGCCACCACGGTGACCACGGCGATTGCGCGCGAACTGGCAGGGTTCGTCTGGGCCATCGCATGCCAGACGCCGCGACCGGCGAACTGAACCGCGGGGACATCAACATCGGCAGATCGACCAACGAAGGAGCAGGCAAACCATGAGCCCTCTGTGCCTGAGTAAGGCTGGAGGCACGGTCACGGCAGGAGAACCCTCGCAAACACTAACAGCCGGAAACACCATCCGACGCTGGATCCTAGACCGAGGCAGCTCCGCGACGCATCAGGTCAGGCGGTAACCAACCCGCGTATCAGAGCATGATCAACCGTCGTTTCATTGACCGTGCCTCCTGCTTTGCCCAGGGGCAGCCACTCGAACGCAACGCTTGCCAAAGCAAGTGAAGAAATTCTCATGCCGATCCCTTGAAATGGCGAACATGAGAGTGTTCTGAGTCTGACAGTTGCTACCGGTTTCCCCTGATTTCATCGAGTGCATCAAGCGCACGGCGTTCGCGGGTGATGATGTCTTTAGCGCTTTTGCTCCAGACGAAGGGCTTCGGTTTGGCGTTGTGCTGCAGCAGGTAGTCGTAGATCGCGTCCCCGAGGTCGTCGACGCTGGTGTAGCTGCCGCGGCGGATGCGCTTCATGGTGATCTCGGCGAAGAAGCGCTCGACCAGGTTCATCCAAGACGCGCTTGTCGGCGTGAAGTGCAGCTTGAAGCGGGGATGTTTCTCGAGCCAGGCCTGCACCTCGGGCGTCTTGTGGGTGGCATAGTTGTCGAGGACGATGTGGATGTCGCGCGGCTTTTGAACAGCGTGGTCGATGCGGCGCAGGAATGTCAGGAACTCCCTTGCGCGGTGGCGGGGCATGCAGTCGCCGATGACGAGGCCCGACTTCACGTCGAGCGCGGCGAAGAGCGTGGTGGTG
>JBOFFB010000821.1:0-2671 GCA_051648385.1 Allobosea sp. | reverse complement strand
TTCACTGCCAATGTTGGCCAGACCGTCCGCACATTCGATTGGTGGCAATCAGCCGAGATCAGCGGAGTGACTATGACTTTCATACCGGCGCAGCACAACAGTGGACGAAGCCTCTGGTTCCGCAACCGGACACTCTGGGGCGGCTGGGTGGTCCAGGGCGCGGGCCGCAGTTTCTACTATGCTGGCGACACGGCATTCGTCGCCAACCTGTTCAAGGACATCCGCAGCCACGTCGGGCGGATCGATCTCGCTGCGATCCCCATCGGAGCGTACCTGCCGCGCGAAATGATGCGGTTTGAACACACCAATCCCGATGATGCCGTGAAGGCGCATATCCTGTTAGGCAGCAGCCAGAGCTTTGGCGTGCATTGGGGAACGTTCCAGCTTGGCAACGAGGAGCCGTTTCAGCCCGCGCTCGATCTCAAGTCAGCTGTTGCCGCAAGACGCGTCAGCAACTTCGGCCTCGCACCTATCGGCGAGATCATTGCGCCGGGCCGAAACGCAATCTCGGTCGAAATAGTCTCCGCCAAAGCCAGTCTGAATTGACAAGGCGCAAAGTCCGGAAGCTGGCGTCCCGATGTTCATGGAGCCGTTGCCAGCACTGCCGCGGAGATATGGCGTGCGATGTCGAGGAGGTGACCATCTCCCGACCTTTGCCCGACAAGCTGAACCCCAAGCGGAAGTCCTGTCGGGCCCTTCAGAGCTGGCAGAGATATCGTCGGCAGCCCGCATAGGCTCCATGGCATGGTGAGCACGCCTGATCCTGGCCCTTCGCAGATCGGCGTCGCTTCGGTTGGAGCCGCAAGCGTGACGAGTGCATCGAATTCGCATAGCAACTTGTCCGCAGCTTCAGTCATTTCGTCCGCGCGCTGGTTGGCCGCGAGGTAGGCCGATGCAGTCACCGCCTTGCCGCGCTGGATACACTCCTGCAACGGACCACAGAACGCCTCGAACGACGCAGAGTCGACGTCACCGAAGCGCCGGGCCAGATGCGCGTCGAGCAAGGTCATGACCATCTCGAACGCTTCTTCAAAGATGACAGGAAGTGCCACGTCGACATGATCGATGGGTAACTCCGCCACCCATGCATCGAAACACTTCAGTACATCGGGCGGTGCGACCTTTGCAACTGGACCACGAAGAACGCCGATTATTGGACGGCGGGGTGGCGGCGCTTCGACCTGCTCGCGAAAGACATCCGCCAGCAATGCGATATCTCCGACATCACGCGCAAGCAGGCCAAGCTGGGCCAGGCGTGGCACGAGTATGTTGGAGCCACACATATCGGCGAAGCCGAACGACGGCTTGAAACCGACGCAGCCGCAGAAGGCGGCCGGCAACAAGGTCGACGCTGTGTGCTGTGTGCCGATCGCCAGCGGCACCATGTGCGCAGTTACGGCAACGGCGGAGCCCGAGGAGGACACGCCGGCGGACCGGGTTGGGTCGTGCGGATTGCGGGCCTTGCTCTGATGATACATTCCGAATTCAGACGTCGTCGTCTTGCCCATGATGATGGCGCCGGATCGCCGCAAGTGGGTCACCACGGCCGCATCAAGGCCGGGGCGCCGGCCGCTATGGAAGGCGCTGCCGTATTCAGATGGCATGTCGCAGGTGTCGAACACGTCCTTGACGCCGACGGGCACCCCGTGGAGCGGCCCGAGTGGCAGTCCTTCCGCTTGCATCCGGTCGGCGAGGCGTGCCCTGCTCAGCGCGAGGTCTGGATCGAGGAACGCCCAGGCCCCAAGTTTACTTTCCTGAACTGCAACCGCTTCGAGACATGCCGCCATGACCTGCTCGGCCGAAATTTGGCGTTGCTGGATGCCGTCTCCTATGGCTCGCGCGCTCCGATGGTTGAGGGGTGTTTCCACGGCAGCTCTCCTCAGCGAGGCAGAAAGGTTGGCAGCCACGTCGCCAGACGCGGCTCGGCGATCAGCAGCGCCATCACGACAATCTGGATCGCCAGAAAGGGGAGTGCGCCTTTCCAGATCATGGCCGTGGTGATGTGCGGCGGGACGACATTGCGCAGATAGAACAACGCGAAACCGACCGGTGGCGAGATGTAGGAAGTTTGGAGGTTGACTGCCGTGACGACGCCGAACCAGATCGGATCGACGGTCTGCAGAAGGCTTGGTGCCAGCACGGGGACAGCGATCGAGATGATCTCTGTGTTCTCCAGCGGAAAGCCGAGCAGAAAGATGATAACCTGCGAGAAGATCATCGCACCCATTGAGCCGCCAGGCAGCTGCGCGAAGAGACCTGCCACCACGCGGTCTCCGCCGAGCCCGTAGAACACCAGCGAAAAGAAGGTGGCGCCCAGAAGGATGCCGTAGACCATCCCGGTGATTTCAAGCGCTTTCAGACTGGCGTCCCCGATCGCCCGGCTTGCAATCAGTTCACGCAGCGATCGCGCGAGTCCGAAGAGAAACAAGACAGCGCAGGCGCTGACAAAGAACCCTGCGGCGATGTCGACCGGGCTCCACGTCGTGCGCATGAGCCGGATATCGGCGATTCTTGCGATCACGATAGCCGCAAGGATGGCCAGAAGCGAGGCGACAACAATTTGCCGCGAGCGACCGGCAGTGCGCGCCCCGGCCAGTAGGATCGCTCCCGCGACGCCCACGCCGGCCCCTTCGGTCGGCGTGGCAATCCCAAACAGGATCGAGCCGAGGAC
>JBOFFB010000820.1:0-2430 GCA_051648385.1 Allobosea sp. | reverse complement strand
ACAGGGACGTTGTGGGCGGCGCAAAGCTTGACGATGGAGGACACTTCCTCGGTCGTTTCAGGATAAACCACCATGTCGGGGGCCTGGTTCTCGATCCAGGTCAGCGTGTTGGCATGCTGCTGACGCACCGCGAGACTTGTCACCAGACGGTTGCCCAGCATCGCGCCAAGGCCATGCCGGACAGCTTCCAGCGCCTCTTGTGATGGCAGCGTGCGGGAGGAAGTGACGTTGATCTGCATGTTCCACCCCAAAGTTCTGTGGTTTGGCTGATCCGCCAAAGCATTGGCTACGTAACCTGAAATTGAACGGCAGGCCAAGCTTCTACGCGCAAACACGGATTGCGTGATCGTGCGTATCACGCAACAAGAGTGGGAACCCTGTAAGGAAAGGGAACGAGGCGAATGCCACCAGACTGGTCCAAGGCACCGGCGCTGTTCTTTGCGCCCTTTGTCTCCTCGCCCATGCGGGTCGAGCAGCAATGGATCGACTACAACGGCCATCTCAACATGGCCTACTACAATGTCCTGTTCGACCGCGCGGTGGACGAACTCTTCGCGCTGATCGGGCTTGGCCCGGAATACCTGCGGCAGGAAGCCGCCTCATATTTTGTGGCAGAGGCACATGTCCGCTACCTGCGCGAACTGATGGCCAATGACCCCGTCCGCGTCACGGTGCAACTGATCGATTTCGACGACAAACGCCTGCATTATTTCCTCGAATTGCGCCACGCCGAGGAGGGATGGTTGTCAGCCACCACTGAGAACCTTTCGCTGCATGTCGACATGGGTTCCAAGAAGGTGACGTCGTTTCCAGCCAACATCCTGACCAACCTCGCCTTGCTGAAAGCGGCCCATGCCGGGCTCAGACTGCCCGAGGCGCTGGGCCGGACCATCGGCATCAAGCGCGATAGCAACATCGCGCCGAGGCTGACCCGCGCTTAGGCCCTGCACAGAAGATGAGGTGTCATCCCCGGCGACGCGGCAAGCGTCGGGAAGGGGATCCACACCAAGTTCCGTGCAAGGTGGATCCCCTTCCCGACCCTCCGGGCCGCCGGGGATGACACCAGTAATGGCCAACAGTTTTACCGATGTCCCCCGGCAAGGATACCCGAAAGGTCGACATCGTGCGCGACCATCCCCACATTGGCTGGACATGATTCGTTCCCAAGCCGATGCCAAAGCCGATGCGCCCGTGACCAGCCCTGACAATGCCAAAAATCTGACACATCAGCCCGCCCCCGGTGGGCTGGCGGCGCGTGCGCGGGCTGGCGTGCTCCCTGCGGTTTCCTATCTGCAAGGCCTCAACCCCGAGCAGCGCGAGGCTGTCGAGGCGACGGAGGGCCCGGTGCTGGTGCTGGCGGGCGCAGGCACCGGCAAGACGCGCGTGCTGACCACCCGCATCGCTCACCTCATCGCCACCGGCAAGGCCTACCCATCGCAGATACTGTCGGTGACATTCACCAACAAGGCCGCCCGCGAGATGAAGGAGCGTGTCACGCGCCTTGTGGGTGACGTCGCCGAGGGCATGCCGTGGCTGGGCACCTTCCACTCGATCTCGGCCAAGATCCTGCGCCGCCATGCCGAACTCGTCGGCCTCAAGAGCGACTTCACGATCCTCGATATGGACGACCAGATCCGGCTGTTGAAGCAGGTCATCCAGGCGGCCAATCTCGACGAGAAGCGCTGGCCCGCCCGCATGCTGGCGAGCTTCATCGACGGCTGGAAAAACCGGGGCCTGACACCGGACGCCATTCCGGCGGGCGAAGCCGGCGTCTTCGGCAACGGTCAGGGCGGCAAGCTCTATCTTGCCTATCAGGAGCGGCTGAAGACGCTGAACGCCTGCGATTTCGGCGATTTGCTGGTGCATTGCCTGACGATCTGGAAAGCCCATCCGGACATCCTGACGCAATATCAGGAGCGCTTCCGCTACATGCTGGTGGACGAATATCAGGACACCAACGTCTCGCAATATCTCTGGCTGCGCCTTCTCGCGCAGGGCCGCCGCAACCTCGCCTGCGTGGGTGATGATGACCAGTCGATCTATGGCTGGCGCGGTGCCGAGGTCGACAACATCCTGCGCTTCGAACACGACTTTCCGGGAGCAAAGGTGGTCCGGCTGGAGCGCAACTATCGGTCTACCGGGCACATCCTGAAAGCCGCATCGCACCTCATCGCCAAGAACGAGGGCCGTCTTGGCAAGACGCTGCGCACCGATGACGAGGCCGGCGAGAAGGTCATCATCGCAGGCGCCTGGGACAGCCAGGAAGAGGCGAGGCTGATCGGCGATGACATCGAAACGTTCCAGTCGCGTGGCGCGGCATTGTCTGAAATGGCCGTGCTTGTGCGCACCTCGGCTCAGATGCGCGAGATAGAAGAACGCTTCATCGCCATGGGCCTGCCCTACCGCGTCATCGGCGGCCCGCGCTTTTAT
>JBOFFB010000819.1:0-2242 GCA_051648385.1 Allobosea sp. | reverse complement strand
AAAGCGGGCCGCCCCGCCGCGATCTGGGGCAAGTGCAACAGCCTTGTTGACCCGGTCATCATCGATGCGCTCTACGAAGCGAGCTGTGCCGGGGTGCAGATCGACTTCGTCGTGCGTGGCATCTGCTGCCTCCGACCCGGTGTCGAAGGCATGTCCGAGAACATCCGCGTCAAGTCGATTGTCGGTCGTTTCCTCGAACATGCGCGCATTTATGCGTTCGGGAACGGCCACGGCCTGCCCCATGCCAAGGCACATCTGTACATCTCCTCGGCTGATCTGATGCCGCGTAATCTCGACCGCCGTGTCGAAACCCTGATGCCCATCACCAACGCTACTGTGCATCAGCAGATCCTCGATCAGATCTTCATGGCCAATCTTCTCGACAATGAACAAAGCTGGCGCATCTTGCCTGATGGCTCGTCGCAACGCATGGTGCCGCTGAAGGGCGAACAGCCGTTCAATGCGCACAAATACTTCATGACGAACCCAAGTCTGTCTGGCCGTGGAAAATCGCTTGCACTCTCTAGCCCGCTTTTACTCGCGCGACGTGGTGGTGGATAATCCACCAGCCATACCGCATGGGCGGCTGTCCCTCGGCGCCCCAGTGGCGATCGTCGACATTGGCTCCAACTCTGTCCGGCTTGTTGTCTACGAGCACCTGTCGCGCTCACCAACGCCGATCTTCAACGAGAAGGAAATGGCGGGCCTTGGGCGCGGCGTTGCCTCCACTGGCGAGCTTGCGCGTGATGCTGTGGAGAGGGCGCTCAATGCCCTTCAGCGCTTCCGTATCCTGTGGGAAGCCATGGACGTGCGTGATGTGCGTGTCATCGCCACCGCAGCCGCCCGCTATGCGCGCAATGGCCCGGCCTTCATCGAACAGGCCGAAGGCATTTGCGGCAAGTCGATCGAGCTGATCTCGGGCGACCGTGAAGCCTATTTGTCGGCGCTCGGCGTGATCTCTGGCTTCAATAATCCGGATGGCATTGTAGGCGACCTTGGCGGTGGCTCGCTTGAGCTCATCAGCGTCGAGGGCGCGATTGTCGGCCAGGGCGTGAGTGTGCCGCTTGGTGGTCTTGCGCTGTTGGATCGATCCGGTGGCTCGCTGAAGGTTGCCGAGAAGATTGTGCGCGACGAACTCGATAAACTGCCCCAGGTCGACGCCATGCGCGGTCGCAATTTTTATGCGGTCGGGGGAACGTGGCGCGCGCTTGCCAAGCTGCACCAGCGCCAGGCCAACTATCCGCTCAGCGTCATGCATGGCTACACTGTGCCGTCGCGCGACGTGGCTGATTTTGCGAGGATGGTGGAGCGCGTCGACGCTGACATCCTCGACAGCATCGAGGCGGTCTCGTCAGCCCGCCGCCCGTTGCTGGCCTATGGCGCGCTGGTGCTCGATCATCTGATCAAGCGCGGCAGGCCGAAGGTTATCGTGGTTTCTGCGCAAGGTGTGCGTGAAGGCGTGCTGCATGAACAGCTTGACCCTGCCGAGCAGGCGACTGACCCACTTCTGCGGGCCGCTGAGGATTATAATACACTGCGTTCGCGTGACCCGGCCCATGCGCTCGATCTTGTGGCCTGGGTTGATCGCTTCTTTGCCAGCATCGATATCGACGAAACGCCGGATGAGCTCCGCCTGCGCCATGCCGCGTGCCTGCTCGCCGACATTGGCTGGCGTGCACACCCCGATTATCGCGGCGAGCAGAGCCTGAACGTGATTGCGCACGCCGCGTTCATCGGCGTCGACCATCCTGGCCGCGCCTTTCTCTCGCTGGCGGTGTTCTATCGCTATGCCGGGCTGAAGGACGAGGGGGCCTCGACCCGCCTGCGCGAACTGACTGGCCCACGCCTGCTGGAGCGTGCCCGCCTGCTAGGCGCTGTGCTGCGCGTCGCCTATCTACTGTCTGCCGCGATGAGTGGGCTCTTGCCGAAGATGGCGATAACCGCGACAGAGAAAAAGGTCGTGCTGAGTGTGCCGCGCGCGCTGAACTCGCTGGCCGGCGACCGCGTGGCCGGACGTCTCAAGCAGCTTGCGAGACTGCTCGGCAAGGATTCGAGCATCGTGCTGAGGGATTAGAGCATTGCGCACAAAAGTGGGTACCGGTTTTGTGAGTACGCAATGCTCTAACTTAATATATTCGATCATCTTTCCGCAGTGAGATGGAATCCATCTTAATGCGGGATGATCTGAGACACGCCTATGGGTGTCATCCCCGATGCCCATGGCGTCGCCAGAGATGACACC
>JBOFFB010000818.1:0-2624 GCA_051648385.1 Allobosea sp. | reverse complement strand
AGGCGGCTATGACTGCCCGCAGCGCGGAATGCAAGGGTCGAGGTCGGATTTTGCTGGAAAATCCGTTCGACCCAGGCGCAATCTCGCTGCCGCGCTTGCCAGCCCCTTGCAACCTCGCGCTGCCAAAGGCACATGAGGCCCGGACAGAGGACGGCGCGTGATCAAGACCCTCTTGCGATTTCTAGCTTTTTTGCTGGTGGCGGCTGGCTTCGTTGCGGCCATCATGGATGGTGCTCGCTCGCTCGCCAACTCGACACTCGAATACGCGCGGATCGGCTCGACCCTGACGCGGCTGTTCGGCGACCGCATCAATCAACTTCAACCCGCCATCGAGCGCAACGTCCATCCGTTGCTTTGGGACCCGGTGCTGGTCACCTTGCTGCTGCTGCCGACCTCGGTGCTGCTGCTGGTAACGGGCTTGGCCTGCTACCGTCTGGGGCGGCGGACAGGTCCGGCCATCGGCTATCTGACACGCAACTGAAACCGCGGGGTGTGGCGCGCGCCTGCGCCCATGTGCGCTATCGCGCAGCGCGCCTGCTGCCACTACTTTACACCTGAGCTTCACAAGCGGAGATGACATCCATGTTCTTCATGCGCAGAAAGGCCGAAATGCCTCCCGCCGCCAACGCCCTTCCGGGACGCACCCACGCCATCACAACGGCGGAAACTCACTTCGTCAACGGCCGCAAGCTCAAAGGGCCTTACCCTGAAGGCATGGAACACGTCGTGTTCGGCCTTGGCTGCTTCTGGGGAGCGGAGCGCAAGTTCTGGCAGATGGAACGCGGCGTCTGGGTCACGGCGGTGGGCTACGCGGGCGGTTACACGCCGAACCCGACGTACGAGGAGGCCTGCTCGGGGCAAACCGGCCACAACGAGGTGGTGCTGGTGGTGTTCGACCCGGTGAAGACACCTTTCGCAGAGCTGTTGAAGACCTTCTGGGAGAACCACGACCCGACGCAAGGCATGCGCCAGGGCAACGATGTCGGCACGCAGTATCGCAGTGGCATCTACACCTATTCTCCCGCACACAAGGCCGAGGCGGATGCCTCGAAGGCGATCTATGGTGCGGCGCTGGCATTGAAGGGCTTTGATCCGATCACCACCGAGATCGTCGAGGGACCGGAGTTCTACTTCGCCGAAGCCTACCACCAGCAATACCTCGCCAAGAACCCGTCGGGTTATTGCTCCATCGGCGGCACCGGCGTCAGTTGCCAGATCGGCACCGGCGTGGGCGTGTAGGGCTCCCTGTTGTCATTCCCGCGCCTTGCGCGCCGGGGATGACACTCGGGGCGCTGGTATTCCACCCGCGCCCTTGCCCTCGCATTCATGCAGTGCCAGAACCGTCGGGCACCAAAGGGCGGTTTCGATGATCGAGAAATATCTGGAGAAATTCCTGTTTGGCAGCCGATGGCTGCTGGCCCCATTCTGCGTGATGCTGGTCTTCGGGCTTTTCGCGCTGTTGCTGAAAGCCGGGCAGGAGACGGTGCATTTCATGCTGACGGCGTGGACCGCGACGGAGAGCCAGATCATCCTTGGCGCGCTGGCGCTGGTCGACCTCACGCTCACGGGCGCGCTGATCATCATCGTGATCTTCTCGGTCTATGAGAATTTCGTCTCGCGGATCGAAGCGGATGACCACAAGGACTGGCCCGAATGGATGGGCAAGATCGATTTCGCGGGCCTTAAACTCAAGCTCGTCTCGTCCATCGTCGCCATTTCGGCCATTCAGGTGCTGAAAGCCTTCATGAACGTCGGCAAGGTCTCCGACCGCGAGCTGTTCTGGCTGGTAGGAATTCACATGATGTTCGTGGTGTCGGGGCTGCTGATGGCGCTGACCGACAAGTGGACAGTGGAAGTGGTCAAGAAGGAGAAGTGAGCGGGGGCCTTGCGCCGTCATTCACTGTTCAGACAGAGCCACATCAATCGCGCCTGACGGTAGCCCACGTCGGGAGCAGCACGTTACTACTGATGTCTCGGCCTTGATGACGCGGCTGACACCGGCGCAATCGACAAATTGGGAGATCGATCGGCAGATGCCAGCAGCGAAGGGGCAATCTTTACTGGGCTATGCCAAGGCCGATGAGGTGATCTGCCCCGGCCCTGACAGTTTCTTTGTCCCGCACTTCAAGAATGAGGCGCGGATTGCTGTTGAGCCGACCCAGCGCGCGAAACACGGCATGCCAGGAGATATTGCCTTCGCCCGGGTTCCAGTGCCGGTCGGCATGGCCATCGGTGTCCTGCAGATGGACATGGTGCAGCATATCGCCAGCAGCATGCACGTAGTAATCGACTGGCGGGCCACCTGTGGACCCGTGCGCGTAGTTGGCATGGCCGGTATCAATCGAAACACGGACTGCCGGGCTGTCAAAGGATTTGGCCAGGTCGACGCGAATGTGAGTGTCGATATCCTCGATATTCTCGATCACCAGCACGCAGCCCATGTCCTCTGCACGCTTGACGACCGCGCCGATGGTCGCGTGCACGCGCTCGATGATGGCTTGCCGACTGCCGGGATTGTTGTCGAGATTGTTGTAGTCCCAGGTGGTGTAGGGCGAATGGATGACCATCTGATTGGCACCCAGCGCAGCGCACACGTCCAGCCCCTGCATCATTCGCTTGGCTAC
>JBOFFB010000817.1:0-3246 GCA_051648385.1 Allobosea sp. | reverse complement strand
GTTTCCAATTCAGATCCGAGAACCTGGCAGTTGCCGCGATGGTTTTGGAATTGGCGGCAGGTGCAATAACCGAGGATGAACTGGCTGCGTGGATCACATCCGATATCGAACCATTTGACAGCACATCATGACAGTCCCCTTCATCGCCGTCGCCGCGCTGGCTGACAACAATGTCATCGGCAATGACAACCGTCTGATCTGGCGGCTCAAATCCGATCTCAAGCGCTTTCGCAATCTGACGATGGGCCGTCCGCTGGTCATGGGCCGCAAGACGTTCCAATCCATCGGCAAAGCATTGCCGGGGCGCTACACGGTCGTCGTCACGCGCGACCCTACTTTTGCCGCCGAGGGCGTGGTGGTGGCGCACTCGCTCGATGCGGCGCTGGAGATGGGGCAGGACTTGGCTGATGAGCACAACTCAGATGCGGTCGTGATCGGCGGCGGTGCCGACATTTATGTCCAGACGCTTGATTTGTGCGAGCGGCTCCACCTCACATACGTGCACACAAGCCCGGATGGCGACGCATTGTTTCCCGCGTTTGCGCGCAGCCAGTGGCAGGAAATAGGCAGCGAGAAGCGCCCGGCAGGGCCGGATGACGAGCACTCGTTCACCTTTCTTGATCTCAAACGTCGCATCTGACGCGAGATCGGTTGACGGAACGCCCGTTCATGCCCAATTCAAGCGACTAGGCGGCGAGCGGTTTGTGTTCGCCCATGACGAAAAACTGAACAAAGGCGGTTTGCGATGCCCTGGAGCAATCAAAGCGGCGGTGGCGGCAGCAGCGGTGGCGGCGGCGGTGGTCCCTGGGGCAATCGCGGTGGCGGCAGTGGCGGCAGTGGCGGCGGTGGTGGCAACGGCGGCGGCCCATGGGGCGGCGGCGGTGGCGGGGGTGGTGGTCCATCTGGCCCCCAGGGCGGCCCGCCCGATCTCGAAGCCATCCTGCGCAAGGGTCAGGACCGGCTGAAGAACATCTTCCCAGGCGGCGGTGCCGGCGGTGGCATGAGCGCGAAGGGCATCGTGCTGATCGGCCTGCTGGCTGTGTTCGGCTGGCTCGCAACCGGTTTCTTTACCGTGCGCCCCGACGAAATCGGCATCAAGACGGTGTTCGGCAAATACACCACCAAGACCGGGCCCGGCCTGGACTGGAACTGGCCGGCGCCGATTGGGACCGTGATCAAGCCCAAGGTCACCCAGATCAACCGCATGGAAATCGGCTCGGCCATCGTCACCAACCAGCGCGGCCAGCAGGTGCAGCGCACCACTGGCGAGGACAGCCTGATGCTGACGGGCGACGGGAACATCGTCGATGTCGCGTTCCAGGTGCAGTGGCAGATCGACCCCGCGCGGCCCGAGTTCTTCGTGTTCAACATCCAGAACCCCGAAAGCAACATCAGGGCCGTGGCGGAAAGCTCGATGCGGGAGGCCATTGGCCGCCGTGCCATCCAGCCGATCCTGACCACAGACCGTGTGCCGATTGAAACCGAGGTGCGCACACTGCTTCAGGACACTCTCAACTCCTACAATGCCGGCGTTCTCGTCAGCGGCTTGCAGATGCTGAAGGCTGATCCGCCAGCGCAGGTCATCGAGGCTTTCCGCGATGTGCAGGCAGCCCAGCAGGATCAAAGCCGTCTGCGCAACGAAGCGGAGACTTATGCAAGCCGCGTTGTGCCAGAAGCACGCGGTCAGGCAGCCCGTCTCGTTCAGGAAGCTGAGGCTTACCGCGAGCGCTCGGTGGCGGAAGCCACCGGTCAGGCTTCGCGCTTCACTCAGATATACGAGCAATACAAGCTCGCACCAGCCGTGACACGCGAGCGCCTGTTCCTGGAAACCATGGAACGTGTGTTTGGCGGCATGGACAAGGTGATCATTGACCAGAATGTGGGCGGCAACGGAAACGGCGTCGTGCCCTTCCTGCCGCTTGACCAGCTTCAGCGCCGTGCACCGGCGACCAACCAGCCGCGAGGCACCACGCCATGAACAACACCACCAAGATGATTTCCATGGTCGTGCTCGGTGCAGTTGCGCTCGCGGCCCTGCTCTCCGCCTTTGTTGTGCAGCAGACCCAGCAGGCGCTGGTGCTTCGGCTTGGCGCAATCAACCGCGTGATCACCGACCCGGGCCTCAAGTTCAAGTTGCCCTTCATCGATTCGGTGATCACCATCGACAAGCGCGTGCTCGATCTTGATCTGCCGGTGCAGGAAGTGCTTGCTTCGGATCAGAACCGCCTCTCGGTCGATGCCTTCGCACGCTACCGCATCACCAACGCGCTGCTGTTTTTCCAGACCGTGAACAACATCAACGGCGCGAACGCCCAGATGAACCGCATCGCCAACTCATCGATCCGGAACGTGCTGGCCGAAGCGACCTACACGTCGATCGTGCGCACGGACCGCGCCGCCTTGATGAACCGCATCCAGGATGACGTGAACCGTCAGGCTCGTGCCTTCGGCATCGAAATCGTCGATGTGCGTCTGACCCGTGTTGATTTGCCGGCGGCCAACAGCCAGGCCGTGTTCCAGCGCATGCAGACCGAGCGCCAGCGTGAAGCTGCGGATCTGCGCGCCAACGGCTCGCAAACCTCGCAGGAAATCCGCGCCCGTGCTGACCGCGACGTGCAGGTGCTGATCGGCGAAGCGGGCCGCAAGTCCGACGAGACGCGGGGCGAAGGCGACGCACAACGCAACCGCATCTTTGCGGCAGCGTACAACAAGGATGCGGAGTTCTTCTCGTTCTATCGCTCGATGCAGGCCTATGAAACTGGCCTCAAGGCGGGCGAGACGCGCATGGTGTTGTCGCCAAACTCGGACTTCTTCCGGTTCTTCAACGATCCGCAGGGACGCCCGCGGGCCGACAACAAGAAGTGACATGACCAACTGACAAAGCGCTTCCGATGACGGATTTCTTGGTGGCCATTGGCCTGGTACTCGTCATCGAAGGCGTGCTTTTCGCGCTTCTGCCTGGCAAGGCGCAGGAGGCCATGCGGCAAGCAGCGGAAACGCCGGCCGATATCCTGCGGATCGTGGGATTGGTGTCGGCGGTTGCTGGCGTGATTGTGATATGGGTCGCACGTCGTTTTTTCGGCGGCTGACCCTTTCACAGATCGTCATTTGGCCCCATTTCCTGTTTCAATCGTCGCGGCTCGCAGATACCCTGCGTCCGACGTTTCCTGTGAGGATCGAGATGAGCCTTATCGCTGAAAGCCGCCACCGCAGCCGCGCCATGAAGCGGGCCGGGCTCCTCGCCAC
>JBOFFB010000816.1:0-1769 GCA_051648385.1 Allobosea sp. | reverse complement strand
GAGATTTAAGCCGATCGAGCGCGGCGGTCATAAACCGCCACTAGTTAGCGAATTTGTAGTTCAGCCCGATCCGCACAATGTTGAGGTTGGTCGTGAAATTCGCGGTGTAAGAAGTTGGGACGGGGAAACCAGGAGCCGTCGCCGATACTGACGTCACAGTGTCCTTGAATTGCGCGAAGAGATACTCGCCCTTTACGGTCCAATTCTGCCACAGGGCGTATTCGACCCCGCCGCCAACCGTGTAACCGGGGGTAAACCGGTCTTGGGAGCCCGCAAAGCAACCAGGAGGAAATCCGAGGCCGCAAAGTATCGATTGGTTGCCTAAGGTGAAAAATATGGCGCTATTGTTCCCGGTCGTTACACCTCCGGAATGATTGATTTGCGCATACGCAAAACCGCCGGTGGCGAAAATCAGTAGCTTCTCCGTCGGCAGATAGCCGAGCCGGGCACGGACAGTGCCGAAGTACTTGATTTGCTCGCTTGCGGTCGAGAACACAAATGCTGGAGGAGCCAGGACAGTCGAACCCGAACCGCTGATATCGGCGAACTGGAAGTCAGTCTCTAACCCAGCGACCCAATTCCGATCGAATTGGTAATTGTAGCCGAGTTGAACTCCACCCAATACCCCCGACGATTTAAATGAATCGCCTGTCGGCCGCACGG
The DNA here is from genome assembly GCA_051648385.1 of Allobosea sp. Classification (GTDB taxonomy): domain Bacteria; phylum Pseudomonadota; class Alphaproteobacteria; order Rhizobiales; family Beijerinckiaceae; genus Allobosea. Next base: position 1,106 of record JBOFFB010000816.1, on the reverse strand, counting down.
CTTGCGATGCAAAGAAAAATTCTGCGAAGGCATCATTCGGCGCGTTGGCCACACTTGTCCGGTCGGTCCATCCGCCGCCCACGTTCACGCCCGCATAGAAACCCGTCCAGCCGTAAACGGGTGACGGCGGTGCTGCTACCGAAGCGCTGCTACTGAAAATGACAACTGCCGCCGCGATCAAAATCTTCTTCATAAATATGTTCCACCGGCGGAAACGGCCGAATCGCAATGCTAAAATAGCTTGAGGCTTGTTGTGCCACACATCGGGCCGAACCTGCCCATTACATTAATTAACAGGGCGGCATATCGCTATCGGCCCAAGGCTGAGCAGGCCATTCCCGCCGCGCCGCAGCTTGACTTGTCGGCCAGTAGCGGCGACTTAACCGCCTCATTTCGGGGGCTTCAATGACAGCAGCATTCACCTTTCCGGGTCAGGGATCGCAGGCAGTCGGCATGGGCAAAGCGCTCGCCGACGCATTTCCGGCAGCCAAGGCTGTGTTCGACGAGGTCGATGCGGCGCTCGGCGAAAAGCTGACGGCGATCATTTGGGAGGGGCCCGCGGAAACGCTGCAACTCACCGAGAACGCCCAGCCAGCGCTGATGGCCGTGTCGCTGGCGACGTTGCGCGTGCTGGAGACCGAAGCCGGAATCGACATCGCGCGCGATGCGGCGTTCGTCGCCGGTCACTCGCTCGGTGAATATTCCGCGCTCGCCGCGGCCGGCAGTTTCTCCATCAGCGATACCGCCAAGCTGCTGCGCACCCGTGGCCTCGCCATGCAGAAGGCCGTGCCTGTCGGCGTCGGCGCGATGGCGGCGCTGCTCGGGCTTGATTACGAAGCTGCGGTCGCGGTGGCTGAAGAGGCTGCGCAAGGTCAGGTCTGTCAGGCCGCCAACGACAACGGCGGCGGGCAGGTGGTGGTGTCCGGCGACAAGGCCGCCGTCGAGCGCGCGCTCGAGATTGCCAAGACCAAGGGCGCCAAGCGCGCGATGCTGTTGCCGGTATCGGCGCCGTTCCATTGCCGCCTGATGCAGCCAGCGGCGGATGCGATGGCGCAGGCGCTCGCAGGCGTGACCATCAACAAGCCGAAGGTGCCAGTGGTGTCGAA
>JBOFFB010000815.1:0-2430 GCA_051648385.1 Allobosea sp. | reverse complement strand
CTATAAACATATGGGCCAAGTCTCGGTGCTTATCCCCACGCCGGAGTGCCTCGCCGATTACGGCATCATGGCTATCGCCCTGAAAGACGTGCCGGAAGGTGCGCCCTTCAAGATTGTGGACCATGCGGACGTTCCGTGGGACGTCCCGCAAGCGGCGTGGCAAGTGAACGTCGCGGAACTGACGGATGGGGTCGGTGCGACAGGCAGCAGCTTTCCCGCGTCCGCCGTGTCCACTGTCTCCGCCAACCCGCGTCGCGGGGGTCGGCCATGAGTATTTTTACCTTTGACCAAAGTGTCCTGAGCGCGCTGCAAGAGGAAGCCTTCCGGCACGCGGTGCAAGACCATATCGAAACAACCGCAAAAACGCGGCGATATGACAGCGCCGTAAGCGCAGCGGCCCATGCCACCAGCACAGTGCCCCTCTGGCGCGGGGAGGCAGAGGCCTTCATCGCCTGGCGCGATGCCGTGTGGCTGGTCGTGTTCGATCTGCTGGCGCAAGTGGAAGCCGGCACGGCGGATCCCCCGGAGACCCCGGACGCGCTGGTCGCCATGCTGCCGCACATCACCTGGCCTACCGCCTGACACCCCGCCTGACGCCCCGCCCTCCGCATGCCCACAACATTCCCCAGCGCGCGCCAGCCTGACCTTTGGCGCGTGCCCCTGTCGCATAAAAGGACCCCCCCATGTCAGACCCAACCTTTGGCATCTCCATTGCCCGGATCGACACCGAGCCCCGCCCGGCTGTGTGGAGCGATATGTCCGTCGCTGGCATTATCGGCACGGCTGAGGCCGCAGATGCAGCTGTCTTCCCCCTCAACGAGCCGGTGTTTCTCTACTCGGATGATGCCGCAAAACTCACCGCCCTCGGCGCGCCCGGCACGCTGCGCGATGCCATTGATCTGCTGAACGCACAGCTCGGCGATTTCCAGGTGGCCGCAAAAATCGTGGTGGTCCGCGTCACACAAGGCACAAACGTCGATGAGACCATCACCCATATCCTCGGCGATGGCATTACCACCGGCCTCGCCGCGTTCAATCGCGCAGGACCCGAATTGGGCGTCATCCCTCGCCTTTTGTGCGCGCCCGGCTTTACCAGCCAGCGCATCGGCGAGACTGCAAATGCTGTCTGCGCCGCCCTGCCGGCACTGTGCAACAAGCTGTTGGCCCATGCCGTTGTGGATGGACCCGGCACCACACAAGAGGACGCCATCGCCTGGCGCCAGACGCTCAACTCGGCCCGCCTGATCCCCGTCGAGCCGGCCGTGCGCCGCGTCATTGACGGCGAGATCGTCACTGTGCCGCTCGCCCCCGCCATTATCGGCCTGGGCGTGCGCCGCGATCACGAGAAGCAGGGCCGGCCCTTCCACGCCTGGGCCAACCAGCCGGTGCAAGGCATTGTTGGACCCTCACGCGCCATCGGCTTCTCGCTCACCGATGGCGCCACGGAGGGACAGGCGCTGCTCTCGGCCAATATCGGCGTGCTGTTGCGCGGCGAGATGGGGGTGGAAAGCGCCATCGCCCAAGGCGGCTTTGTCTTTATCGGCACAGACACAGCCGGCGAGGATGATCTGTGGCGCTTTTACAATGTCACCCGCGGGCGCGATTTCATCCACCTGATGCTGTTGCGCACCCTGCGCTTCTATCTTGGCCGCTTCAACATCACCGGCCAGACCATCCAGGCTGTCACCAACACCATCACGCTGGCGCTGCGCGATCTCAAGGCCGATGGCGATATTCTGGGCTTCCAGGTCCGCTTCACCCGCGACCAGAACAGCCCCGAGAACCTGCGCCAGGGCCGCTTCGTGATCAGCTTTGCCGCCGAAGAAGCCCCGGTCCTGCGCTATCTCGGCATCCAGTCCGCCCGCTACCGCCCCGCACTCGATGCGCTGCTCGATGATCTGCTGGCCCAGGTCGGCACCACCACAGGCTAACCCCCGTTCCCCAAGGAGACGCTCCGATGAGCACCATCTATATCATGGAAGCCGCAAACCTCTTTTGCGGCGATCACGACCCCGCCGCCTCCCGCCATCTCACCCTGACAGAGTTGCAGCTGCCAACACTGCAAGAAATCTATCAAGACCACCATGCCGGCGGCGCGCGCGTGCAAATCGAGATCGCCGTTGGCATCCAGAAACTCGAGCCCAGTTTCAAACTCGCAGGCTGGGACCCTGATCTGCTGACCCAGTTCGGGCTCGGCTCGGGGCGCAGCAAAGTCTATACCGCCTACGGCGTCATCCGCTCCAAACGCACCGGCGAGGCCTTTGAGGCCAAGGCCGTGATTGAGGGCCGCCTGGGCCGGATCGAGCCCGAAGCCTTCCAGCGCGGCGAGATGCAATCGCATGATTATGCGATCAACGAGGTCGTCCATTACGAGCTGTGGTTCAATGATCAGGAGAAGCTCTATTGGGATTTCTTCTCCTCGGACTGGCG
>JBOFFB010000814.1:0-2104 GCA_051648385.1 Allobosea sp. | reverse complement strand
TCGCCGGGCTTGATGCGTTGGGCACCTACCCCGGCATTGCGCCATTCCTGCGCGGGCCTTACCCCACCATGTATGTCAACCAGCCGTGGACGATCCGGCAATATGCCGGTTTCTCCACCGCGAAGGATTCGAACGCGTTTTACCGGCGCAACCTCAGCGCAGGGCAGAAGGGTCTGTCTGTCGCGTTCGATCTTGCCACGCACCGTGGCTACGATTCAGACCATCCGCGCGTTTCGGGTGATGTCGGCATGGCGGGGGTCGCCATCGATTCCATCCTCGACATGCGCCAGCTTTTCGACGGCATCCCGCTCGACCAGATGAGCGTGTCGATGACCATGAACGGCGCTGTGCTGCCGGTGCTGGCGCTCTATATCGTGGCCGCCGAGGAGCAGGGCGTCACCCAAGCCAAGCTCAGCGGCACCATCCAGAACGACATCCTCAAGGAGTTCATGGTCCGCAACACCTACATCTACCCGCCGGCGCATTCGATGCGGATCATCGGCGACATCTTCGCGTACACCTCCGCGCACATGCCGAAGTACAACTCGATTTCGATTTCCGGCTATCACATGCAGGAGGCCGGCGCGACGCAGGACCTGGAGCTGGCGTACACGCTGGCCGACGGTGTCGAATACATGCGGGCTGGCATCACGGCAGGGCTCGATATCGACGCTTTTGCGCCGCGCCTGAGCTTCTTCTGGGCCATCGGCACCAACTTCTTCATGGAGGTGGCGAAGCTGCGCGCTGCCCGGCTGATCTGGGCCAAGCTGGTCAAGGATTTCGGCGCGAAAAGCGACAAATCCCTGCCGCTGCGCACCCATTGCCAGACATCCGGCTGGTCGCTGACGGCGCAGGACGTGTTCAACAACGTCACCCGCACCATGGTCGAGGCGATGGCCGCGACCCAAGGCGGCACACAAAGCCTGCACACCAACAGCCTTGACGAGGCACTGGCGCTGCCAACTGATTTCTCCGCCCGCATCGCGCGCAACACGCAAATTTTGCTGCAGCAGGAGAGCGGCACCACGCGCATCATCGACCCTTGGGGCGGCAGCGCTTACGTCGAGAAGCTGACGCACGACCTCGCGCAGCGCGCCTGGGGCCACATTCTGGAGGTCGAAGCACTGGGCGGCATGGCCAAGGCCATCGAGCAGGGCATCCCCAAGCTGCGCATCGAGGAAGCAGCGGCAAAGACGCAGGCCCGCATCGACGAGGGGCTGCAGAAGATCATCGGCGTCAACGTCTTCAAGCCGGAGAACGAAGCCGAGATCGACGTACTCAAGGTCGACAACGCCGCCGTGCGCGCCGAGCAGATCGAAAAGCTGGAGAGGCTGCGCGCCACCCGCGATGCCAAAGCCTGCGAAGCTGCGTTGACCGCGCTGACGGACGGCGCGCGCGGCACCGGAAACCTGCTGGCACTCTCCATCGAGGCCGCTCGCGCCGGGGCTACCGTGGGCGAGATTTCGCTGGCGATGGAGAAGGTCTTTGGCCGCCACCGGGCCGAGATCAAAGCCATAAAGGGCGTCTACAAGCGCGAGGCGGGAACCGAATCCTTCGCCGTCATCCGCGTGCAGGGCATGGCCAAGGCATTTGAGGAGAATGACGGCCGCCGCCCCTCGATCCTGGTCGCCAAGATGGGGCAGGATGGCCATGACCGAGGCCAGAAGGTGATTTCGTCCGCCTTCGCCGATCTCGGTTTCGATGTCGAGATCGGCGCGCTGTTCGCCACGCCGGAAGAAGCTGCAAAGCAGGCGGCGGACGGAAATGTCCACATCATTGGTGTGTCGTCGCTCGCCGCCGGGCACTTGTCACTTGTGCCCGCGCTGAAAAGTGCACTGGAGAAGGCAGGCCGCCCCGATATCATGATCGTGGTCGGCGGCGTGATCCCGCCGCAGGATTTTGAGGCGCTTTACGAGGCCGGTGCTTCGGCCATCTTCCCGCCGGGAACCGTGATCCCCGAAGCTGCGGTGAAGCTGCTGGAGGAGCTGAATGTCAGGCTGGGTTATGCGCAGCGGAGCGCGGCGGAGTGAGCCACCAGATTGCCTGTCCCGCAGTTTCCCAAAACATCGAATAGCCGAAGGCGGCCATAGTTTCGTCTATTTCT
>JBOFFB010000813.1:0-1525 GCA_051648385.1 Allobosea sp. | reverse complement strand
CGGGCACCACCACCCACTGCAGCTACATGGACGGGGACATTGTGCCCACCCGATTCAAAGACAGCAACTCAAACTCTTCTCCCTACAACTTCGGCTGCAGCTACCAGAAGAACCTTGCGGCCCAGATCGCCGACCCGCGGGACCTCGTGCGGGCGCGCCAGGAAGGGCCGATCGATGTCGAGCGGCGAACAGGCGGCATCGAGCGCATCCGCGACGGCGAGGCCCAGGAGCTCAAGCCCGGCGGCAAGTCGCTGAAAACGCTGGTTGGTGAATGATGTCGGAGCAGGATCAATGAACATGACCGAACCCGAAACATATATCGCCCCACTTCCCCGGGTCGCGATCCAGGCATTTTGCGAGACCTTTGAGCTGAAGGAAATGCTTGAGGATTGCCAGGGCGACCGCCGCATGGCCAAGGCGATGCTGAAGATCCAGGATGGCGGCGTCAATGCCTGCGTCGAGGCCTATCGCGGCGCACCCACGCCCAACATCATTATCATCGAGGCCAATAACGATCGGCACACGCTGCTGGCCCGGCTCGACGAACTGGCGCAATACTGCGATGAGGGCACGCGCGTCGTGGTGGTTGGCCAGACCAACGACGTGCTGCTCTACCGTGAACTCATGCGCCGCGGTGTCAGCGAATACCTCATCATGCCGGTGGGCACGATGGACATGATTGCTTCGCTCTCCTCCATCTACAACTCGCCTGACAGCGGTGTCGTGGGTCGGTCAATTGCCGTAGTCGGCGCCAAGGGTGGCGTGGGAGCCTCGACCATTGCCCATAATCTCGCCTTCACGATTTCCGAGACCTTCGATGCCGCAACCGTGCTCGTCGATCTCGACCTGCCGTTCGGAACGGCTGGGCTCGATTTCAACCAGGACCCGAGCCAGGGCCTTGCCGATGCGGTGTTTGCGCCGGACCGGCTGGACGCAAACCTGCTTGATCGCCTGCTTTCAAAATGCACGGACAAGCTGAGCCTGCTGGCGGCTCCCGCCACGCTGGACCGGCCCTATGATCTGCGGGAGACGGATGTGGACGGCGTTACCGACATCCTCCGCAGCACGACGCCCTACACGGTATTCGACGTCCCCCACATGTGGACGGCCTGGGCGCGGCGCGTCCTGATCTCGGCGGATGAAGTGGTGCTGGTCTGCGCGCCTGATCTCGCCAACCTGCGCAATGCCAAGACCCTTCTCGACGTCGTGCGCCAGGCTCGGCCCAACGACTCGCGCCCGGCCCTCGTTCTCAACATGGTTGGAGTTCCAAAGCGCCCTGAAATCGGCGTGGGTGAATTCGTCAAGGCGCTCGGGGTCGATCTGACCACGAGCATCGCTTTCGACACCGCGCTGTTCGGCGCAGCCGCCAACAACGGGCAGATGCTGTCGGAGGTGCAGCCCAAGTCGAAGGCCGTCGAGTCAATCGTCAATCTCGCTGGTCTCGTCTCGGGCAAGATGACGCCGAAGGTGCAGAAAACATCCTTCCTCGAACCGCTGATCAGCAAGCTGAAGTCCAGGGCAGCCT
>JBOFFB010000812.1:0-2227 GCA_051648385.1 Allobosea sp. | reverse complement strand
GTTCCCATCAGCACAGTGTAGCCATCAGGTGGCGACTGCGCGACAAACGTCGCAGCCAGTGAAGCTGCTGCGCCGACCTTGTTTTCGACGACGATCGGCTGACCAAGCTCGCGGCTCATCCGTTCGCCCAGCATGCGTGTCATCACGTCTGTCAATCCGCCGGCTGCATATCCCACGATCACGCGGATCGGGCGAACAGGATACTCGGATTGAGCATGGACACTGCTGCCTGCTGCGCCAAGAAACAATGCGACCAGCAAACCAACGTGACCCAGATCTTTTCTTATTGTTCTCATAACTACTCCCCTCAGTTGGCTCAGGTTCTATTCGGGAGAACCCGCGTCAGCTCGCTTACTTTCCCTCGGCTCGTGACACAACGTTGCGCGAGGTGAATGTCAGAGCTTCTACTCGTTAAAGGCCCATTTCTTTCGCGACAACATTACGCAAGATGTCGCTTGTTCCACCGCCGATGGGTCCAAGACGCGTGTCCCTGAATATGCGCTGCATATCGCCTTGCACATATCCACTGCCGGCGAAAATGGACATCCCGAGATCAGCAACTTTCCATGCATTTTCCGCGGCGACCGTTTTCGCAGTCGCCGTTTCCATCACAGCATTGACACCCGCGTCCAGCATGTCCGCGGTATGGAATGTCATCGCACGCGCCGATTCCGTCAGCATTTGCATCTCGGCAAGCCGATGCGCAATGACCTGATACTCGGTGAGCGACTTTCCGAATGCCTTGCGTTCACTTGCAAACGCCTTCGCGATTTCAATGACCTTGAGCGCCTGGCCGCAGCTCGCAGCGGCCAGCACCAGCCGCTCCATATTGAGGCCTCGCATGAGGAGCTTCCAGCCCTCATTCTCCGTGCCCAACAGATTGCTCGCAGGCACGCGTACATCGTCAAAGAATACTTCATTGATCAATGTTGTACGGCTACCCAGCGGATCGAGATTACGAACCTGAATCCCGGCTGACTTCGCATCGACAAGGAACATGCTGAGACCCCGGCGACCCGCGTCCGGATTGGTCTTTGCGCTGACCACCATGAGGTCGGCGACATGGGCATTGGTGATGAAGACTTTCTGGCCGGTGATGGTGTAATGATCGCCGTTGCGCACCGCTCGCGTGCGAATACCCGCCGCGTCCGAACCGCTGGACGGCTCCGTGTAACAGATCGCCATCTGGATCTTGCCGGCAATGATCTGGGGAATGTAGGTGCTTTTGTGCTCCTCGCTGCCCGCGTGGCGCAGCGCCGTTCCGCCATAGATCGTAGGGCCCAGATAGGCCGTAGACAGCCCCTTGTGATGATAAGCCAGCGCTTCAAGGAGAACCGTGAGATCCCTGTGCGAACAATTTGCGCCTCCGTACTTCTCCTCGAAGGGGAACGCGAGCCAGCCAGCACGGGCCAGTTCAGCGAACGCTTCATGGGGATAAGCCGAGCGCACTTCGTGATCGTGGATCGCTTCACCTGGAAACACGCGCTCAAGAAGGCGAAGCACATTGTCACGCATCAATACTTGATCTTCGGTGAACCCGAATGTTTTGTAGGGCATGTCGTTATATCTCTGTAATTTTCTGAGTGATCAGTTGCGATCACGGCCAAGGATCAACGTGCAGTGCGACGACATGATGCCGCCTTCACTATGCACCAGGGCTACGTCGTGCTTGCTGACCTGACGATTTCCACATTCGCCTCGCAGCTGACGCACGGATTCTATGACGCCGAACAATCCCCCGGCCGCTCCCGCATGGGCATGTGACAGCATTCCCCCATGCGTATTGATGGGAAGACGTCCGTTGAAAGCCGCATCACCTGCGGCGAACAGCACTCCGCCCTCACCACGCTCACACAGGCCTAGCTCCTCCGCTTCGATGATCGGCACGATGCTGAAGCAATCATAGAGTTCGGCGAAATCGATCTCTTTCGGCCCGAGTCCAGCCATCGCATAGGCGCGGCGTCCGGATTCGATCGCGCCAAACTCGGTCAGGCTGGGCGCCGCAACCAGATGCTCATGGGTATGGTGCTCACCCACGCCGAGCAGCCAGGCCGGAGCCTTCGGCCGATCCCGCGCAAGATCCGGGTGCGCGACGACAATCGCGCCACCGGCGTCCGATATCAGGCAGCAATCGAGCACCCCAAGAGGGTCGGCAATTCTCTTCGCATTGAGAACGTCATCGACCGAAATCGCCGTCCGCATATGAGCGTTCGGATGCAGCAGCGCG
>JBOFFB010000811.1:0-2150 GCA_051648385.1 Allobosea sp. | reverse complement strand
CCAGCATGATCAATATCTTGACCAGTATGGCGGGAAATTCGACATCTGATGGTGGAAAATCCACCGCCAAAACTCTGAAAGCTGCTCAAAAACGCGAGAAAATGAAACTGGTCGCAACTTCTTCAGCGGCCTGCTAGAGCATTGCGCACAAAAGCATGCCCTCGCGAAGGCGAGGGTGGGCACCGGTTTTGTGAGTACGCAATGCTCTATTTTATTATGATCGATCATCTTTCCGCATTGAGATGGATTCCATCTCAATGCGGGATGATCTAGCGTTCTTGCAGCGTCTCAGTTTTTAGGAAAACTCTTTTCGCGCAACTGCAGCGCAGCCGCCAGAAGCGCGGGATGCAATCCGGTGCCTGCGGCGACCAGCGTCGGGTGCACGGGCCGCTCCCTGTTGTAGGCAAGGCGCGCATTGTCGAGGTTCGTGATACGACCACCCGCCTCATGCAGGATGAGGTCGGCGGCGGCCAGATCCCAATCGCGTGCGTCCGGCAACACCAGACCGCCATCGAGCGAGGCATCGGCGATTCTCGTCAGCCTCAGCGCCAAGGACGGCACCTTGGGTTGAGGTGCGAATGCCATGTACGCGCCAAGCGCATCGAGCATGGGCTTTGGTCCGGCCACCCGCGCATTGTCCAGCCGACCGCTGACCTTGAGCGCCTTGCCGTTGGCGATGGCGCCTTTGCCTGTGATGGCTTCATAGGTAATGCCGAGGGCCGGTGCATGGACGACACCGAGCACCGGTTGGTTGTTGCTCAGCAGGGCCACGCACACACACCAGTCCGGCACACCGGCCATGAAGGCGCGGGTTCCATCGATCGGATCGACGACCCAAACGAGTTCACGCCCAAGCCGGACCGGATCATCGACGGTTTCCTCCGACAGCCAAGCTGCCTTTGGCAATGCTGCTTCAAGTGTCGACTTGAGAAACGCATCGACGTCGATGTCAGCCTTGGTCACAGGCGAGCCGCCCTGCTTGCTCCAGATCTGGGCCGATGTCTGCGCGCCAAGTCGGAAATGGCCCTGGGCAATGTCGCCAGCCTCGAGCGCGATACGTCGCACGCATTCGAGCAAGTCGGGCAAGTTCAGTTCGCTGGATTCTGTCATGGGCCTGTTTAGTGCATGTCGCGAACAGGTGGGAACAGTTATTCGCATGAGGCAGTGATCAGTTGCGCCGACCAATCCGGACAATATTCACCCATGTGCTAAGCTTCCATCAAGCATATGGCCGGAAAGCATGCCTGAAACCTCCCCTTAACCCCGTGCTTTAAGCCGATGACCACCTGCCTCAGGCATCTTCGCGACGTCAGAACGAGGCCGCACCTCACAAAAAGCGGCCCGACTGCAGGGAAAACGAGGCTTCGAACATGGCGAACAACGCGCCGGCATACGGGTCTGGCCGCAACAGGCGGCCAGACCCGATCCCCCAGATCGGACCAGCCTCGGCTGATGGCGCGGTGGATCCCGTCACCGTCATGCCAGATGGCCTGATCAATCTCGATCGCCCCATTGTCAGGATCGAAGGCGCCCGCATCATCAGCCACGGCACGCTTTGGCAGGCGGTTGGGCTCCGGCTTCACAGCCATGATCCCGCGTCGACACTGTTCGAGGTTTTCCTCAACGCTGGCGGCGGACGCACCCTCGTCATCGCCGTCCAGGACGAGGACGAGGCGGTTGCCACCTGGCGCAGTGCCGGCAAGGCCATGCAGGTGCCGTTGCTGCTCGAAGCGGCGGATGGCACAGCGTCGTATCCATATCCACAGATCGGCGGCGTGGCGCTTGGCCAGTTTCACTACCGTCGCCAGCACTCGTTCCTGCGGCACCGCCGCCCACGCTTCCTCGTGCGGCGCAAGGCCGCCAGACAGTGTCTGGAGAAGATCGCCGTGCGAGGGGCCGAAATGTCGCGCGGTCATGTACGCTGAGCGGCAGCTCAAGCCATCAATTGGGCCAGTATAGCATCGCCACATAGCCCTGCCGCCAGCAGCAGCCCCGCATCGCGGTTTGACTTGAACAGCGCCAGCGCCCGCGCGGGATCAGCTTGAGGCATGCGCAAAACCTGCGACGCCAGATGCAGCCCGCACGCGATACCCGCCCCGAACGCCATGATGCCACCACCGGTGAGGTGAATTGCCGCCAGCACAAGGACT
>JBOFFB010000810.1:0-4245 GCA_051648385.1 Allobosea sp. | reverse complement strand
GATTTGAACCCGCCTGGCTTGAAGCTGGAGCCTGCAGGGCGCTCGTTGCGGCTCCCGCCTTCATCACGGCTTCGCCCGCCACCACCACCAAAACCACCTGGTTTGCGTGGCCCGCGCGGGCCACCGGGGCCGCGTCTCTTGTCATCGTCGCTCATGGCGTTGTCTTCCCGTTGGGGTCTGGCGGAGGGCTCACGCGCTTCGCACCCGAAGAAGCGCGTGGTAACAGCAATTGCCCCGCCGAGCGAGTGAAATTGCGCCCATGCTGATCGCTGACAGCCCCACACCCATGATGACGGCGCTTGCCGAAGCGCGTGCGGCTGCGGCGCGCGGCGAAGTGCCCGTTGGTGCAGTTGTAGTGCGCGATGGTCAGGTCATCGCCAGCGCCGGCAACCGCACGCGCGAACTGAATGATCCGACCGCCCATGCCGAGATGCTGGCGATCCGTGCCGCCTGCTTGGCCATCGGCGAAGAGCGGCTCACAGGCTGCGATCTGCATGTCACGCTGGAACCTTGCCCGATGTGCGCTGGTGCGATTTCGTTTGCGCGGATCAGGCGGCTCTATTTCGGAGCAAGCGATGCGAAGGGCGGCGCAGTGGAAAGCGGGGTCAGGCTCTATGCCTCGCTCACCTGCCACCACGCACCGGAGGTCTACGGCGGCATCAGCGAGAGCGAAGCTGCGGCGCTCCTGAAGGGTTTCTTCCGGGACAGGCGCTGATGATCTAGATCATCCCGCATTGAGATGGATTCCATCTCAATGCGGAAAGATGATCGATTATAATAAGTTAGAGCATTGCGTACTCACAAAACCGGTACCCACTTTTGTGCGCTATGCTCTAACGCGCCAGAAACGCCGGCACGCGGACCAGAGCATCCTGACGTGCCTCCGGGTTGGTGCCTTGCATGGCCTTGCCGCTGCCACTGGCTGTGAAGGCAAGGTTGTCACGCTGCCTGAGCGGTCGGTTCGGGTGATCGAAATCGTGGAACGCGTCTTTGTAGAGCTTGATCTGGACTTGTTCACCGCGATCAACTGCGGCCTTGGCCAGCGCTTCACAGGGCCCTGGCGGCGTCCAGTCGTCAGCTTCGCCGATCAGGATCAGCAGTGGCATGCGGCTGCGAAAGCTGTTTGATTCCGCCTGGATGCGGCAGCCAGGATAGAAGGCTATGGCCCGCGCGATATCGGGTGCCCTGTCGGCTGGCCTGCGATCCCGCCTGACGGCAGCCAGAACAGTGGAGCCGCCATTCGACCAGCCCAGCAGGGAGATGGCGGTTGGCTTCACGTCGCCGCGTGCTTGCAACCACGTCTTGGTGGCCAGCACATCGCCCACACGCTCCCGGCCCGGGCGGACGGTGCGGTTGAGCGTGCCGCACTGCGAACCAAGTCCGCGGGAACGGAAACTGTCCGGCATGATCACCAGAAAACCCGCTTCCGCCAGCTTCGCGCCCCAGTCGGCGTGGCGCGCGGTCGGCTGCATCTGCGCGTCGAAGAGGCCGCCGCAGCCATGCAGCGCGATCACCGCCGGGTGAGGGCCAGGCCCTCTGGGGCGGTAGAACGCGGCAGTCAACTCCACGTCCTCAGCTTGAATCCTGACAAGTTCGGGAAGCACTTGCGCATCTGCACGGCTGAAACTCAGGCCAAAACTAACCATCGTCGCGCAGGCAATCCGGGCAACGCGTGACAATGTCGGCCTGAAGCGGGACAACGGCATCGTTGCCCGCGCGCCGCAGGTGGCATTAGCGAGGGTGGGTGGCATTGCAGGCGGGCTCACTTTGATCGACGCTTTGCAGACTGCCATCAGGGATGCTAGCTGACAACTCGTGATTGATGAGGTGAGGGCGATGAACCGGCATGAACCGCCTTTTCTGGGCGGACAGGAGGCAGTGCTCGACTATGGCGATGGAGATTTCGTCATTCTCAAGCAGGGCAACTTTGTGCGCTGTGCGGTGACGGGCGCGCGTATTTCGCTGGATGAACTGCGCTATTGGTCAGTTGACCTGAACGAGCCTTACGCCTCGCCAGAGGCTGTGATCGAGCGGCTGAAGTCCGTCGGCAAGCGTTGAGGCCTGACTGCGCTTTCACGATCTGCCCAGCACTTTCACCAGCAGGGCGTCGAGAACGTCATCACCATTGTTGACCATCAGGTTGACTGGCACCACGATCAACCGCTCCGTCAGCGCAGGGGGCATGTCCGGCCCGATACGCACCGCGTCTTTCTCGGTGGTTGCCACCAGTGCGCCTAGTGCTCGCGCACGCTTCGCCACGTCTTCCAGTTCGGTCGCCGTGTAGGGCGCATGGTCGGCGACGAAGTGCCGTCCGATCACGGTCGCGCCAGCGCCGGTCAGTGTAGCCTCGAACTTGGCTGGCAGCCCGATCCCGGCCATGGCGATGACCTTTTGGCCCTGTAGACGGGCAGCAATGGCGGTCGGCACTGACAGTGCTGCGCCGATCGATGGCAGATTGCCGAGTTGCGCTTCAACTGTGCTCCGCACCGCTCCATCCCCGATCACGATTGCAGCGTTGGCAAATGGCAATTGTCCGGCCACCGGTGCCCGCAACGGCCCGGCGGGGAAAACCATCCCGTTGCCGAAGCCGGATCTGGCATCGATCACGGCAATGGTCAGATCCTTGACGAGGTCCGGGTTCTGCATACCGTCATCCATGATGATGACGCTGGCACCAGCCGCAACGGCCATGGCCGCGCCTGCCACCCGATCCGGCGACACGATCACGGGTGCGACCCTTGCAAGCAGCATGGGCTCGTCGCCTACATCTGCAGCGCTATGCCTTTCGGGGTCGACGCGCGTCGGCATGGTCACCCGCCCGCCGTAGCCGCGTGACAGGAACATCGGTCTTTCACCCCGTGCGATCAGCCGCATTGCGACATGCATCGCAACCGGCGTCTTGCCCGAACCTCCCGTGGTAAAATTGCCGATGCAGACGACACGACAAGCAGCCCGCGTACCCGGACGGGCCATGCGGCGCAGCGTCAGCCAGCCGTAGATCGCACCAAGCGGGGCGAGGGCGCGTGCCGCCAGTGTGGGTGTTTCCTGCCACCAGAAGGCGGGAGATCGGATCACGGCGGCGAGAACTTGTTGCGCCCACGGACAAGCTCCGCCCGCGCCAGCAAGGGATCAAGCGCCTGCATGACGCGGTCGGCAGCCCCGGAGAGTTCGCTGACCCCGGCCATAGCACGCCGTCCGGCCTCCCGGGCGGCACCGGCGTTGCTGAGCCAGTGCAGCACCTGCCCGGCAAGCGCACCGGTATCGCGCACACTCACCGCGCCTCCGTCGGCATCGAGCGTGCCATAGACATCGATGAAGTTCTGGACGTGCGGGCCGTGCACGATGGCGGCGCCAAGCTTGGCTGGCTCGATCGGGTTCTGACCGCCATGCGGCACCAGCGAGCCGCCAAGGTAGGCCACTGGCGCAAGCCGATAAAACAATCCAAGTTCCCCCACCGTGTCGGCGACATAGATGTCGACCGCCTGATCGGGAACATCGCCAGCGCAGCGCCGCCCGGTCGCGACGGCCATTGACCGGCTGAGTGCCGCGATATCAGCACCGCGCTGCGGGTGGCGCGGCGCGATGATCGTCAGCAGCTTCGGCAGCCGCTCGGCCACACGCCTGTGGGCGTCGATGATCATTTCCTCTTCGCCGGGATGGGTGCTGGCACAGATCCATACCGGTCGTCCCGCTGTCGCGCCCTCCAGCAGCGCCAGAGTGGCCGGATCGGCTGGCGGCGGCATCACGTCATATTTGAGGTTGCCGCCGAGAGCGATCCGGGGCGCGCCAAGCCGCGCATAGCGATCGCCATCGAGCCGTGACTGCGCCATGACCACATCAAAGCGGCTGAGCAGCGCTGCAGCCATGGCCGGTTGCCGCAGCCAGCGCGCATACGAGCGCTCCGACATGCGTCCGTTCAGCAGCATCAGAGGCACATCGGCCTTGCCAGCCTCGATCAGCATGTTGGGCCAGAGTTCGGATTCGGCAATCAGCCCCACATCGGGCTGCCAGTAACGCAAGAACGCCTTCATGAAGCCGGGCGTGTCGAGCGGGATGAACTGGTGGATCGCTGCCGCCGGAAGCCGCTCTGCCATGACGCGGGCCGATGTCACGGTTCCGGAGGTGACCAACACGCTGAAGCCGCGCGCCATCAGCCGCTCGACGATCGGTGTCATCGACACGGTTTCGCCGACACTTGCGCCATGAATCCAGACCAGCCGCCCTTCTGGCCTTGGTTTGCCGGGG
>JBOFFB010000809.1:0-14075 GCA_051648385.1 Allobosea sp. | reverse complement strand
CGACCAGCGCAAAGAACGCCAGCAGCCCGAAGGCGATGATCGAGGCGCGGATGGCGACGATCTTGCGCTCTGCATCCGACATGCCGCGTGTCACCGAAAGGAAAATCGGGGCAAGACCCGGCGGGTCGAGCGTGACCAGAAGGGTGACGAGAGCGGCGGCGGCGAAATCATAGATCATCCCAGCCATTTATCGCGGTGGCACGGGAAAGGCGAGACCGCTGTGCTCTGTTTCGTGCCCACGCAGACGAATAAACGATAAAGCGATCATGCCAGTCTGGCTATTTTCGGCTGGCTCGGCCAAAAGCCACGGATGCTTCATCTCAACGACCTGACATATCGCCTTGGGCCCCGCCTGCTCATCGACAGCGCGACCGTTGCCCTGCCGCCGAACGCCAAGGTCGGACTGGTTGGGCGCAACGGCACTGGCAAGACCACGCTGTTCCGCATCATTCTGGGAGAACTCTCGACAGAAAGCGGCGGCGTCGGCCTGCCCAAGAATGTGCGCATCGGGGCGGTCTCGCAGGAAGCGCCGGGTGGGCCGGAAACATTGATCGAAGTGGTGCTGGCCGCAGATCTGGAGCGCAACGCCCTGCTGGCGGAGGCCGAAACCACCCAGGATCCGATGCGGCGCGCCGATATCGAAATGCGGCTTGTCGATATCGGCGCCTACTCGGCAGAAGCGCGCGCTGCCTCGATCCTGCACGGGCTCGGTTTTGGTGCCGAGCAGCAGAAGCGCCCGTGTTCGTCCTTCTCGGGCGGGTGGCGCATGCGGGTGGCGTTGGCGGCTGTGCTGTTCACCGAACCAGACCTCTTGCTGCTCGACGAGCCGACGAACTATCTCGATCTTGAGGGCACGCTCTGGCTCTACGACTATCTCGGGCGCTATCCGCATACGGTGCTTGTGATCAGCCATGACCGCGAGTTGCTCGACACCTGCGTTGATCACATTCTGCATCTCGACCAGTCGAAGCTGACGCTGTATCGCGGCGGATACTCTTCGTTCGACCGTCAGCGCACCGAAAAGATGGTGCTGCTTGGCAAGCTCAAGGACAAGCAGGAGGCCGAGCGCAAACACCTCCAGGCCTTCGTCGACCGCTTCAAGGCCAAGGCCTCGAAAGCCAAGCAAGCGCAGTCGCGCGTAAAGAGGCTCGAGAAACTGGCCCCCATCTCGGCGATCGTCGACAGTCAGGTGCTGCCGTTCCATTTTCCTGAGCCGCAGCGCGAGATGTCGCCGCCGCTCTACACCTTTGACGATGCAGCGGTCGGCTACGGCGAGAAAGCGATCCTCAGCCGTCTGAACCTGTCAATCCAGCCTGATGACCGGATCGCGCTGCTGGGGCCAAACGGCAACGGCAAATCGACTTTCTGCAAGCTGCTGGCGGCGAAACTCAACGCCATGCAAGGCGAGGTTCGCCACTCAGCCAAGGTCGAGGTCGCGTATTTCGCGCAGCATCAGGTCGATGAACTCAGGCTTGGTGAAACGCCCGTCCAGCATATCGCGCCATTGATGCCGGATGCGACCGAGGCACGCATCCGTTCACGCGCGGCGCAAATGGGCTTTCCGGCCTCGAAAGCTGACACCAAGGTGGCGCTGCTTTCGGGCGGCGAAAAGGCCCGGCTGATGCTGGGCATCGCCACGTTCAAGGGCCCTCACCTCCTGATCCTCGACGAGCCGACAAACCATCTCGACATCGACAGCCGCGCGGCCTTGATGGAGGCTATCAACGACTATCCAGGTGCCGTCATGCTGGTCAGCCATGACCGCTTCCTGATCGAGGCCTGCGCAGACCGGCTCTGGCTGGTGGAAAGCGGCACGATCAAGCCGTTCGACGGCGATCTCGACGAGTATCGCGCCAAGGTTCTTGCTGGCCCGTCGAAACCAGCCGGGCGTGGTGGCATGCAAGTGAGTGCTGGCCAAGCTGCGATGCCTGAAGCCAAAAAACCGGCGCGCGGCAAACTGGAGAAACGCCTGAAAGAGATTGAGTCGGAAATCGCCCGCCTAGATAGCCTCCGGACGCGCATCGATCAGGCGCTGGCAAACTCCGAGATTTTCGTGAAAGAACCCGAGAAGGCGGGCCGCCTGTCATCGGACCGAGGGGCACTTGCCGAGAAAATCGCCCGCATCGAAGACGAATGGCTGGAGGTCAGCACGGAGCTTGGCGAGGCTTAGCCCGGCGAATGCTGTTTCTATCCCTGCCCCGGCTTGATGACCCGCGTCAGCTTGTTGTCGACGAAGAGGTAAATCTCGCGACCGGTTGGCTCTGAATACAGCACCTGCACCTCGCGCTGACCCTTGCCGCTGTCGCCGATCAGCACATCGGTTGGCGGCTCGGCCTTGAGACGGACGAGATCACATTCACCAATTCCGGGCGCGATGGCAGTGGGGCGATTGCGCAAGCTGGCGGGATCGAGATTGGCATCGGCACCGCACGAGCCGTCGGCGTTGAGCACCGCTTCGGCTGTAGAGGCGCGCACGGAAACCGAACGGTCATTGACGAAGGCAAAGCCTCCCATATCAACCGAACAGGCCGCGATTAGCGGAAGAATGCTGATCACGGCCACAAATGCTGGGAGGTGACGACGTTCCATCATGCCTTTTTCTCCCAGCGCCCTTCGGCATTCTGCTGCCAGAAGCTGGCGTTCAGACCCGTTGCTTTTGCCTGCTTCCAGTCGGCGCGCGCCGCGTCCAGTGCCACAGGGTCTTCGCCATCGAACATCAAAGCAATACGCTGGTAACCCGACTGTTCCGGCGTCAGCCGCGCGCCATCGACGAGAAAACGGATATCGGCGGCGTTGCTGTTGGCCTGTGTTGTCGTGATCACGATAGGCTGTGTCTCGCAACCCGGCTCGCCATCAACACCATGGGGCAAAAAGCTACCTTCCGAAAAGGTCCACAATGCGTCGTCGAGCGCAGTCTTCCGCAGATCGCTCGACACCTCGACCACGGCCTTCCAGCCGCGTTCAAGCGTCTTTTCCAGCAACACGGGCAAGGCCCGTTCGAGTGGCTGTCCGGACAGCTGATAAAACATCAAATCCATGACGCGTTCCGTCGGCGGCAAAGTGGTGTCCGGGTCACTTTTCGTAATGGGCTTCGACGAGCCTGTTCAGCAATCGCACGCCCCAGCCGGACGCCCAACCCTTGTTGATCTCGGTCTGAGGCGATGCCATGGCCGTGCCTGCGATATCGAGATGGGCCCATGGCGTGTCGTTGACGAAGCGCTTCAGAAAATGTGCCGCAGTGATCGATCCCGCATCGCGACCAGCGGAGTTCCGGACATCGGCGAACTTCGAATCGATGATCTTGTCGTACGCCGCCGACATCGGCATGCGCCAGACGGTTTCGCCCGTGGTTTTGCCCGCGTCGAAAATGCGTCCTGCAAGGTCGTCATTGTTCGAGAACAGGCCAGCGTTCTCCTTGCCCAGCGCTACGAGGATAGCTCCTGTCAGTGTCGCCAGGTTGATCATGAACTGAGGCTTGTACCTGTCCTGAATGTACCACAAAACGTCTGCAAGAACGAGGCGGCCTTCGGCATCGGTATTGATGATCTCAATGGTCTGACCGGACAGCGACGTAACGATATCGCCAGGCCGCTGTGCCTTGCCATCGGGCATGTTCTCGACGAGGCCTATGGCGCCGATGACGTTAGCCTTGGCCTTGCGGCTGGCGAGCGCGTGCATCAGGCCGACAACGCAGGCAGCCCCCGCCATGTCACCCTTCATGTCCTCCATGCCGCCGGATGGCTTGATCGAGATGCCGCCAGTGTCGAACACAACGCCTTTGCCGATGAAGGCGACCGGTTGCGCACCGTCCTTGCCACCATTCCAGCGCATGATCGCGACCTTGCTTTCGCGGTGGGAGCCCTGCCCCACGCCGAGCAAAGCCCGCATGCCGATTTTCTTGAGTTGCTTCTCGCCGAGGATCTCAACTTCGACGCCAAGTTTGGTCAGCGCCTCGGCATAGCCTGCGAACTCCTCGGGCCCGAGTACGTTTGGCGGCTCGTTGACCAGATCGCGCGCGAGGCAAACGCCCTGGGCAATCGCATCGCTGACCTTGATTGCTTTTTTCGTCTTGAGCGTATCGGCAACCATCAGCGAAATCGTGCCCTTCGGCTTGCTTTCGCCATCGGCTTTCTTCGTCTTGTAGCGGTCAAAGCTGTAGCTGCGCAGTTGGGCGCCAAGAGCCATCTCGGCAATCTGCTGTGGTGAAACAGGGCCGGTAGCCATACTCGCGAGCAAATTCAGGGTCCGATCACCTGACGATTTGCCAGCGATCACGCCGCCGATCGCGGCCCAATCGATCTTGGCGGCCTCTGCGATCGGCCCGAGACCAATCACAATGAGGCGAGACAGGCCGCTCTCCGCTGGAGCCAGCGTCTGAACCACCGCGTTCAGCTTGCCCTTGAAGCCGTCAATTTCGGCTGCCCGCCGGACGGCATCCGCGATTTGCTCGGGCACCAAAATCGGCAGGACGAGGTCATCATGCACGAGGATTGCCATGTCGCCGCTGGTTGGCAAGACAACGGGTGTGATTTCGATCTTGAGGCGGTCAACCATCTTGTGCTCTTTTGCATGTGTCGCGACATAACGCGGCGGGAGATTCTACCTGTACTACAGATTCTATCGACGCCTGCGATCCTAGCGAATTCGGCAAACGCCACAAGCGCGCGACACAAACTCGCCTTGTTTTCCAGCTTTTACGGTATTTGGTTCACTTACATCGTCTTTGAGGTTTTGCGGGTTCATGCGTTTCGGATTGCTCGATCGTTATCTGTTCAAGACAATGGTCGTTGCAGCGCTGTCTTGCCTGATCGGCCTCACCTGCGTCATCTGGATCACATCAGCGCTGCGCGAACTCAGCCTTGTCACAGGCAAGGGGCAGACGTTTCTCGTGTTCTTGCGATTTACGGCGTTGTCCCTGCCAGCCCTTGTGATCGTGATCGCTCCCGTGGCCGCGTTTGCCGCTACTCTTTACACGTTGAACAAGCTCAACACGGACTCCGAACTGATTGTCATGAGCGCGTCTGGTGTGCCACCCCACAAGTTGCTGAAGCCCTTTGCAGTGATGGCAGTTGTATCGGCAATCCTCGTGGCCTTCATGACGCTGTACGTGATGCCTGCGAGCTTTCGTCAGTTGCGGGACATGATCACCCAGATCAGAGGCGATTTCATCGCCAACGTCGTCAAGGAGGGCCAGTTCACGACTCTTGAACAGGGTATTACATTCCATTACCGCGAGCGGTCAGGCGAAGCGTTGCTAGGTATTTTCTTTCAGGACAGTCGCGAAGAAGGCAAATCATCGGTCTACATCGCGGAGCGCGGACAAACGCTCGAGCTGGAGGGAAAGCCATTTCTGGTTCTGGAAAATGGCTCGATCCAACGTCAGAACGCCAAATCAGAGGACAACGCGATCGTCACGTTTGATCGCTATGGCGTAGATCTGTCGTCGTTTGGGCAGGACGGCTCGAACGTCATACTGAAGCCGCGCGAACGTACGACCGAGGCATTGCTCTTTCCTGATGCCGACGAGGAATACTACAAGGCGGTGCGGGGCCGGTTTCGCGCCGAGTTACATGACAGGTTCCTGGCACCACTTTACGTGATCAGCTTTATCCTGATCGGATTTGCGGCGCTTGGAGAGCCACGCACGACGAGGCAAGGACGTGGATCTGCGATGGCGACAGCGTCCCTCGCTGTCATCGGATTGCGCATAGCCGGGTTTGCGCTTTCCAGCCTGATGGTGCGCTCGCCTGGTGCTGTCTATCTCGCCTATAGCTTGCCTGTGGTCAGCAGCGCGTTTTGCCTTGCGGTGATTTTCGCCGGGCCGAAACTCAATCCACTCTTCGCTGTCTTCAACAAGCTTTCGGACAATGCCAGCCACGCTTTGAAATCACGCTTCGCGAGGCCTGCATGATCATCGGGCGGACACTTGGCATCTATATCGCTATCCGTTTCCTGAAGATGATCTCGGGCGTGTTTCTGACCATCTACATGCTTATCTTCACACTCGATTTCGTTGAATTGATGCGCCGGGCCGGTGATGCGAAAGATGCCTCGGGCGGCATCATGGCGACGCTGGCTTTTTACCGCGCGCCATCCATCGCCGAACAAGTCTTGCCGTTTGCTGTGCTTTTCGGTGCGATGGCTGCACTTCTCGGCCTTAGCCGCAAATTGGAACTCGTCGTGGCAAGGGCAGCAGGAGTATCTGCATGGCAGTTCTTGCAGCCTGGCCTCATCGTTGGAGCCATCCTCGGCATTCTGGCGGTGACCGCGTTCAATCCTCTTGCAGCAACCTTCAAGGTAAGGGCTGCCGGTCTGGAAGCCAAGATATTCGCCAAAAGCGGCAAGGAAACCAACGAAAAAGTTCTGTGGCTGCGTCAGAAGAGCATTGATGGCCAAGCCGTGATCCGGGCCATTTCTGCCACAGAACAAGGTCGTCAGCTCAATCAGGTGGCGTTTTATAATTATGACGGGAACGGTCGCTTCATCGAGCGGGTTGAAGCTGCGAAGGCGGTTCTGAACGACGGTTATTGGCAACTGACGGATGCACGCGTCGTGTCGGTACTGGACGAACCTCAAAGCTATGCGAGTTCGATCATTGCAACCAACCTCGAACTCGAGCAGGTCAGGCGCGGTTTCACATCAGCGGAACAGGTCTCTTACTGGGATCTTCCGGAAGTGATCGACCGCACCGAAAAGGCAGGGCTCGATGCAACACGCTTTCGCCTCCAGCATGCGGCATTGACAGCCCGCCCCCTGCTGCTGATCGCGATGATCCTTGTTGCCGCAACCGTTTCCTTAAGATTTTTCCGGTTTGGTGGAGTGGCCCGAATGGTTCTGGGTGGCGTTATCGCGGGGTTCGTGCTTTACGTCGCCACTGAACTGACCGAAGACTTGGGAGCTAACGGGATTATTGCGCCCGCAATGGCTGCCTGGTTGCCGGCAATTTTGGGGAGTTTGCTCGGCGTTCTGGCCCTTCTCCATCTGGAGGATGGCTAGGTGCAGGGAGCGTGCGTGGAATGGGTGATTGAACGAATGACCAACCGGACAAGGCGCATGGGTCGTCTTGCCGCCAGCACCGGCCTAGCGCTGGTGCTGGGGATTTGTCATGCCTATTCGCAGAATATTCCCATCCCGGGTCAGCGCCAGACCGCGACGCAATCTGGCCAAGCCAAGGACCGGATGCTGATCGAGGCCAAACAACTGGTCTACAATAACGACAAAAACACCGTTGAAGCGCTTGGTGACGTCCAGATTTTCTATCAGGGCCGCACTTTGGAAGCCAATCGTGTTGTTTATAATCGCGAAACGAAACGCGTATTTGCCGAAGGCAACGCCCGTCTGACAGAAGCAAACGGGCAGGTCGTGACCGGCTCGAAGTTCGATCTCACGGATGATTTCCGCGATGGCTTCATCGACACTTTGCGCACCGAGAATCCAGACAAGAGCCGCTTCGCGGCTCCACGCGGCGAGCGCTCGGCAGGCGACACTGTCAGCTTCACGACGGGGACCTATACTGCTTGCGAGCCGTGCAAGGACAACCCTGAGAAGCCGCCGCTGTGGCAGGTTCGCTCGCAGAGAATCATCCACAAGGGCGACGAGAAGACGATCTACTTCGAAGGATCCACTCTGGAGTTTGCTGGAATACCGGTTGCCTACATTCCATATTTCTGGTCACCGGACTCGACAGTCAAACGCCAGACAGGCTTCCTTGCGCCCACAATTTATTCGTCAACCCAGCTCGGGTTTGGCGTTGGAACGCCCTTTTTCTGGAACCTTGCACCCAACTACGACCTGACGATTACCCCGACCTTTTTTTCGCGTCAGGGTTTTCTCGGTTCTGCAGAATGGCGGCACAGACTGGTGAATGGTGCCTACACGATTCGCGGATCAGGCATCTTCCAGTCCGATCCCACCGCCTTTGATGCGGCACCGATCGGTGCCGGCACCAACAAGTTCCGCGGTTCGATCGAGACATTCGGCCATTTCGATATCAACGACAAATGGCGTTTCGGATGGGATCTGGCCGGTTCGACAGACCGCTATTTCTACAATAATTACCGTATGCGCTCGCATGCGCTGACCGCGACGTTTTTCCGCGAGATAACCTCGAGTGTCTACCTCAACGGGCAGAGCGAGAACGCCTGGTTCGATGTGCGTGGCTATCATTTCAGGCCACTCAATTACACCGAGTGGCAAAAACAGCAGCCGATCATTCACCCTTCACTTGAGTACAACAAACGCTTTGAAGGTCCGGGCTGGCTCGGCGGCGAAGTTGCGTTCGATGCCAACGTCATCAGTCTCAGCCGCGAGCAATCGGCTTTCCAGACGATCCCGACGGCTGGTTCCGGGCCAGACGGCAAGCTGCCATTCTCAACCTCCAGATATCTCGCTTCAAATTCAGTGGCGAGCTATTATGAGGGCTGCTTCATCTACAACAAGACAGAGTGCCTGTTGAGGGGCGTTGGCGGTTCGACCAACCGTGCTTCAGTCAGCCTGTCCTGGCGACGCCAGATGATTGATCCCATCGGACAAGTGTGGACTCCGTTCGTCGGGGCTCGCGCAGATGCTTTTTATACGACGCTGAACTCTGGCGGAATCAACAATGATTTCCAACGCTCATTTGGGGTTCGTGAAGGAAGTTCCACGCGGTTCATGCCATTGATGGGGTTGAGCTACGCTTATCCCCTGGTCATTTCAGCTGCCTCGGGCAACCACGTCATCTCGCCATCGGCGCAGATCATCATCCGGCCAAACGAAACCAACATCGGTCGAACTGCCAACGAAGATGCACAGAGCATGGTGTTTGACGACACCAACCTTTTCCAGTGGAATCGCTTCTCGGGCTATGATCGCAACGAGGGCGGCAGTCGGCTAACATACGGGCTGAACTACACAGGCACGTTCGATAATGGCAGCTACGTCAACGCGTTGTTCGGTCAATCTTACCATTTGGCTGGACTGAACTCTTACACCGTGTCTGACAGTGTCAATTCAGGTGCCAATACCGGCCTCGACAAGCGCAAGTCCGATTATGTGGCACGGTTGTCTGTCGCACCATCATCCTATGGATCGGTGGTTGCCAAGGCGCGGTTCGACGAAAAGGATTTTTCTGCCAAGGCGATCGAAGTTTCCGCAAATGTCCGACTGGGTCCGGCTTATGCGACCGCTACATACGCACGGCTCGATGCACAGCCTGATCGCGCACAACCGTTCCGTCGTGAAGGGATCAGCCTCGGCGGCGGTGTCAAATTTGCTGAATACTGGACAGCATACGGAACAGTGACTTACGATCTCGACAAATACATCACTGATCGCGTGAATGTACGGTCTTTCAACCTTGCCAATCCGCTGACACCCAAGCCCCTGCCAAGTACACCACGCTTTTCGCCAAGCGCCATGACCATGGGTCTTCGCTATCAGGATGAGTGCACTGTGTTTGACGTGACCTACTTCACGTCATTCGGCGACACCTCGCAGGGTACATTGCCACGCACCAATCAGGGTGTTCTCATGCGGCTTGAGTTGCGCACGTTGGGAGAAGTCCGTCACCGTCAGGGCCTGGATGAACTCTCGGGCACGCAACCTGTTCGCTAGAGCATTGCGCACAAAAGTGGGTACCGATTTTGTGAATACGCAATGCTCCATCTTATTGTGATCGATCATCTTTCCGCATTGAGATGGAATCCATCTCGATGCGGGATGATCTAGCCCAGCCTCAAGGCCGTCTTGGTCGGCATCCGCATGAGCCCATTGTCCAGATCAGCGCTGCCCTTGCTTGTGACGCAAGGTGACCCTGCAGGCGTAGGCCTCGAGCTTGTTCTCAAGCTTTGGCAAGACCGCGAACAGCTGAAATTGCCTCCCTTCGCCTTTGTGGGCTCGCTCAATGCGATGCAGACGCGCAGCAGGGATATGGGCATGCGGGTTCAGTTGCGTGTGATCGCCCAGCCTGACATGGCAATCGGGTGCTTTGCCGAAGCGCTGCCCGTCATCGACCATGGCCTCGACGCCGTCGCCGACGCGGGCAAGCCTGAAATGGCGACAGCTGCCGGCACGATCGAGGCCATCCGCCTCGCGGTCGAACTTGTGCGGGCTGGCAAGGCTGCAGGTATCATCACGAACCCGATTGCCAAGTCAGTCCTGTATGCGGCAGGCTTCGCGCATCCGGGGCATACAGAATACCTTGCGACGCTCGCAGCAGAGCCTGGCGCTCCTGCGCCATTGCCTGTCATGCTGATCTGGAGCGAACTTCTGGCGGTCGTGCCCGTGACAATCCACATCCCGCTCAGCGAAGTGCCGAGGCAGCTCACGACCGATCTGATCGTGAGGACAGCAATTGTTGTCGATGATGCTTTCCGTCGCGGGTTTGGCGTGCCTGCGCCCCGGCTGGCACTTGCAGGGCTCAATCCCCATGCCGGCGAAAGCGGCGCACTCGGGTCCGAGGACGCTGCCGTTATCGTGCCGGCCGTTCAAGCCTTGCAAGAACGTGGTATCGATGCCCGCGGTCCAATGCCTGCTGACACCATGTTCCATGCCCGTGCCCGTGCAGGCTATGACGTTGCCCTGACAATGTACCATGATCAGGGTTTGATCCCAGCAAAGACGCTCGCTTTCGATGACGGTGTGAATGTCACGCTTGGGTTGCCATTCGTCCGAACCTCGCCGGATCATGGAACAGCCTTCGATATCGCAGGCAAGGGCAGCGCACGTCCGGACAGCCTGTTGGCTGCCATCAAGCTGGCACGGCGTCTGGCAGACAGGCAGCAAGCATGAGCACCGCCGACGGCCTTCCACCGCTGCGTGACGTGGTTGCAGCACATGGTTTGATGGCGCGCAGGTCGCTGGGACAGAACTTTCTGTTCGATCTCAACCTGACTGGGCGCATCGCGCGGTCCGGAGGGCGACTTGCCGGACAAACCGTCGTCGAGGTGGGTCCTGGCCCCGGCGGCCTGACACGCGCACTGCTTCTCGAAGGCGCGCGCAAGGTCATCGTCATCGAACGGGACGAGCGCTGTCTGCCAGCCCTGCGGGAGATTGCCGCCCGTTGGCCCGGCCAGCTGGAGATCATTCTGGGTGACGCCATGCGCGAGAACATTGCCACACACCTTGATGGCGAGCCCGCACAAATCATCGCCAACCTGCCCTACAATATCGGCACTGCACTTCTGGTCGAATGGCTGACCAAAACCGAATGGCCGCCGTGGTACTCATCGCTGACGTTGATGTTCCAGCGCGAAGTAGCCGAGCGCATCGTCGCTGATGAAAACGACACCTCCAATTATGGACGTCTCAGCGTGCTGTGCGGCTGGCGCACGGAGGCATCTATCTTGTTTGACGTGGCCCCGTCAGCTTTTGTGCCCCCGCCAAAGGTGACGTCAAGCGTAGTGCATCTTGTGCCGCGCGCCACGCCAGAGGCCTGTGACCTCAAGTTGCTGGAGCGGGTGACGCAGGCGGCCTTCGGACAGCGGCGAAAGATGTTGCGGCAGTCGCTGAAACCTCTGGGACTGGACCTGCCCAGGTTGTTCGCAGCAACGGGCATCGACGAAACCGCGCGCGCAGAGAATATCTCTGTGCGGGGCTTTGTCGGGCTGACCAATGCTGCTTCGCAGCAACTGGCCAACTGAAACAGCAGAGGCAAGATCAGGCAAGCAGACCGCTGATGAAGGCATCGGCACCAACCAGCCGGTCACGCCTGCTGCGTTCCGCTGCGAGGATTGCCTTGACGCTGTTGAAAGCCCGCTCAAGATCCTCATTGACGATCAAATAGTCGTAGAGCTGCCATTTCGCTATTTCATCGCGGGCATTGAGCAAGCGACGGGCGATTGTCTCAGGTGCATCCTCCGCGCGGCGCTCGAGGCGCAGTTTCAACTCCTGCATTGACGGCGGCAGGATGAACACGGCCACCACATCCTTGCGCATCTTCGTCATGATCTGCTGGGTGCCCTGCCAGTCGATGTCAAACAGGACATCGCGTCCTTCGCTCAGCGCTGCTTCGACAGTTTTGAGGGGCGTGCCATAAAAATTGCCATGCACCTCAGCGCTTTCGAGCAGATCACCGCGAGCGCGCATCGCCTTGAAAGTCGAGATATCGACAAAATGATAGTGCTTCCCGTCGATCTCTGATGGTCGTCTCGGCCTCGTGGTAACCGAGATCGACAAGGTGACGTCGCTCTGATCCTGAACCAGTTGGCGGGTCAACGTTGACTTGCCGGCACCCGAGGGCGACGACAAAACGAGCATGAGACCTCGGCGTTTGATCGATGGCATCAACATCATTCCACGTTCTGAACTTGTTCGCGGAACTGATCCACCAGCGCGCGCAATTCAAGGCCGATGCGTGAGAGCTCGACATGATTTGCCTTGGCGCACAAGGTGCTGGCCTCCCGCCCGAACTCCTGGGACAGAAAATCCAGCTTGCGGCCGATGGCCCCGCCCTGAGCCAGTAACTCCTTCGTCGAGACGATGTGCGCAGAAAGACGGTCCAGCTCCTCACGGACATCGGCCCGCGTCGCCAGGAGCGCCGCCTCCTGGTACAGACGACCGACATCCAGCGAGGTTTGACCATCGAGTATGGCAGCAACCTGCGACTGAAGCCGCCCGCGAATGGCTTCGGATGTACGCGCCGGGTGCTGCTCGACGCTTCTGACAAGCTCGACCATCGAGGCCAACTGCTGGGACAGGATGTCAAGCAAAGCCGAACCTTCCTGTTGCCGAGCGGTTACAAGTGCGCGTGCCACCTTCCCGATGGCTGCGACAAGCCCGGCCTGTATCTCTTCGCTCAGCGTCTGGTCATCCTGGTCATCGACCTCAACGACCCCGCGCACCTGCAAAAGACCATCCATCGTCGCAGGGGAGAACGGCATGCTTGCCGGCAATGACGCCAGCGCGCTGGCAATCGAGTTCAATACATCGGTGTTGATCCGCACAGCCGCACGCCGCACGTCCAGTCGTTGAACCGTCAACCCAATCTGGATCGAGCCACGTGCCATGAGGCCAGACACAAGCTTGCGCGCCTCATCACCGACGGCATCGAAGCCGGGCGGCACGCGTACGCGCACATCAAGATTGCGCCCGTTGACCGACTTGGCTTCCCAGGCCCAGCTTACGGTCCCGAGAGAGCCCGCTTCGCGCGCAAAGCCAGTCATGCTTGAAATCATGTGAGAATTACCCGGAATCAGCCACCACAAAAACGGACCGTAGTGAGCTTCTCACATACCGGAAAGCCAAAATTGGTGGTGCCGACCATCAATACCACCAAGCCGCAGCCCTTATGGGCGGAGCGTCGGTATTGCCTTGGGCGTATTCAGATCGAACGTTCGATTGCGCAGCGGATCGCGGGCGGTGCCTTCCGAAGCGTCAAAGGCGCGTGGGCGCGGTTGGGTTTGCTCGCCCAGTGCGGCTGGTGCCTGACCGGCACGCGCGGCTGGTTGGGTCGGCGCAGGCTGGTTCATGGTGGCGCGCCGCCTTGGTGAAACCGGAAAGACCTCCAGATCATCTGGCTGGGCCTGATCGGCGAAAGACGCTGCGCGGGGACCCGACAATGGATCGGTGCCATCGGTGCGGCGCTCGGGTTGTCCGGGCGCAGGCGGCGCAAGCGGCGCCGCAGGAGGCGGCTCCGCACGGTCGACGTTGGCCTCGGGTGACGGGCGGCCCGCTTCGCGACGACCCGACTCGATCTGACGCCAGCGCGCAACATTGCGGTTATGCTGATCAAGCGTTTCGGCAAACGCGTGTCCGCCAGTGCCATCCGCGACAAAGAAAAGGTCCCGTGTACGCGATGGATTGGCGACTGCTTCCATGGCAGCGCGACCGGGATTTGCGATTGGTCCTGGCGGTAACCCGTCGATGACATAGGTGTTGTAAGCCGTCGGCTGTGTGATCTCAGTCCGCAGGATCCCACGGCCAAGCGTGCCCTTGCCGCCTACGAGGCCATAAACGATCGTCGGGTCAGACTGCAACTTCATGCGCCGGTTAAGCCGGTTGACGAAGACACCGGCCACGCGCGGCCGCTCATCGGCGCGTCCGGTCTCTTTCTCGACGATCGACGCGAGCGTGACCAATTCCTGCGGTGTCTTGAC
>JBOFFB010000808.1:0-2085 GCA_051648385.1 Allobosea sp. | reverse complement strand
CATCGCGCGCAGCCCTCACGACCGTGTAACCAAGGCGGGACTGCGCTGCGCGAAGGGTCGATTGCGCCTGCGAAACCTGCGTTTCAGCGACCGTATAGTCACTGCCGCCGGGCCGATTGCTGAACACGGTCAGTTCCGCATTGCGAACCTGAGCGCGGGCGACATCGAGGTTCTTGGTGGCTTCATCGAATGCAGCGCGTGTGCTGACGCCATCGGCCAGCAGCTTGCTGGCGCGTGCATAAATCTGCTGCACGTTGACGAGCGTCGCCTTCGCTTCACCAAGGCCCTGCTCGGCGGATGGCAAGGTCAGGTCGCGCACCTGCCGGAGCCTTGCTTGCGCTTGCGCCAGCTGCCCCTCGGCCTGGACAGCGCTGGCTCGGGCCTCGCTGTCATCGAGCCGGAGCAAGATATCGCCAGCCTTGACCTGCTGGCCCTCCGTCACCGGGATGGCGGCAACCACGCCGATGATCTGGCTGCTGACGTTGATGCGAAACGGTGTTTCGACATGGCCGCTGGCAACCAGCGTCTGCACAAGATCGGCCCGCACGATCGGAGACGCAAGAATGATGGGACCGAAAACCATCGGCACGCCGACATACCAGGCAAACGCCGCCGCAGCGACGCCAACAGGCGCCAGCCAGAGCCAGCGCCGAATCGACTTGTCCGGCACCGGCGTTTTGGTGTCTGCCGGAGGGGCGGGATTGCCCGGTGTTGATGTCTTTCCGTTGGGCAAAGAGCTTTTGTCCGACTGCCCGGTTCCGGTTGTGGGCGTAGTGCTTTTCGGCTCAGAAGCCACTGTTGTCCCCGTTTCGGACAAGTTGTGGGATGCCCTGCGCTGCCTCAAAGCCTCGATGTGTGTCTGTCTGTGATCCTGATGGGGTCGACATGATGGCTTTGGCACGCGCCACTTCGTCTGCGGACCCATGCGCCATCACCAGGAAGCCATCGGCCTTGATGGCGGCTTCGTATTTGATGACGCTGTCTTTCGGGATACCGATGCTGGCCAGCGCGCCGCCAAGTGCGCTCACGCCGCCTACAATGACGGCACCTTCGACCATGCCGATAAGGGCGGTTGTCAGATAACCAACGACGATGACCGGTCCCATCACGGGAAGTGTCAGAAAAACCCCTCCGAAAAGCAGGCCCCACAGACTGCCCCAGAATGCGCCACGTGCGCCCCAGAATGTGATCCGGTCACCGGTGTTGTAAAAACCGGTTACCTTCTCCTCGGTGTGGAAGCCTTTGCCGACAATGCTCAGTGTCTTCATGTCGAACCCGGCCTGGGCCAGCTTCTTGACGGCATCCTCAGCGCCCGTGTGATCGTCGAATATGGCGATGGCTGTGTCGGAGTTGGGCATGGGTGCCTCCTGATGGGCCAATGGAGCATCGAGCGCGATGCTGATGCAGGCTGATGCAGGCTGGAACCAGCAACCAGGAAAGATTTTTGGTCGTGCACCTGTTGCAATGATCATGGCGGGAAGCGTTCACGGAAGGCAGGTTCGGATTCTACTCAGGCACCGGTCGTCGAGTTGTCGGACCACTGAAATGCTCAGCGCGCTCAATTGCGCTGAGCATCAGGCGTGCGGCGTAAGTGGTCAGCGGGTGATGCGCCGACCCTGAGCGCGGCGAGATATCAGCTGCCACGCGCCGTGCGATATCCAGCTGTGCTTCTGATGCATCAGCCAGCAGCGCGATCACCAGATTTTCGAGTGCGATGATCCTGATGTGAAGCTGCTGCAGTTCCGGCTCGGCCCGCTCGGCTGAGGTGTCAGCAGGTGTCTCCCCGAGATCATGTTTTTGAGGGCCATCCGGCCCGGCACCGCCTTCACCATCCCAGCGGGCCAAGGCTTTTTGTCGTTGCTTGGCAGTGTCCGGGGGTTCTGCCGCCGCATCGATCAGAGAATCTGATTTAACTTTCGCAATGATCGCAGACTGATCTTGGCTACTGCGGTCCTGTCGTCGGGGGGACGGGGAAACTCTGCGCGGGGTCACGATGCGGACGTCGCAGCTGTACCACCTGGCGAACGGGACAACCCAAAACCTGCTTCAGCGCTTCGATCAATGTCGCCAAACATCTCGCCGAAC
>JBOFFB010000807.1:0-1858 GCA_051648385.1 Allobosea sp. | reverse complement strand
GGGGCAAGACCCTTTGCAAGCCTCAGGAACCTCGCTCTCGCCATCATCCAAAAGACAGGCCTCTCAACACCCGCTGCACGCGAAGCCTTCGCCGCTGACCGAAACGCCGCCATCAAGGCCGTTCTTTGAATGACCCTGTAAGCGTCCTGCCCCTATTGTGTCCGCTGTACTATCGACTGCGGGCGTGGCGGTTCCGAAGGAAGGGGACGCGACCGCTTGGCCGCCTCTCAACGACGAACATCGCCATTGTCGGTACCGGCCCGACGCAAATCATCAGGCCACCCGCTTGCGCTTCAGCCTCTGCCCGATCAACGCCATGAGCACGGGCCCCACTGCAAACTCCCCTGCCGTCGCTTTTTCGGTGAGTGCGCGCAGATAGCCGCCAGCAGACTGGATCGCCGGTGAGCCGTTGACCACGACCACGGTTGATCCGGGCGCAGGACCGGGTACGGTCTCGGCTTCCGAGGAATGGATCGAGCGCTGCAGGATAGTCGCCACCACGACATGGGCCTCAAGCTTGCCAAGAACATCCTGCGCCTCGCGCCAGGCGTCTGGGCTGATGCCGATCATCGGCCTGACCGCGCCGGCCGCCGCCAAGAATTCGCTCCAGGTCTTCACCTGACCGCCAGGTGCGTACTCGCGGACATCCGGGCAGGCCTCCACCACCAGCCCGAGCGGATAGGTCTTGACCTCGGGTTCGCTCGCAGTAGACGCCGACGCTTCGACACCGGCCTCGACCTTGGGCCCTTCTTTTTCGGAAGCAGGTTCAAGATCTGAATCGCTATTGGTATTTGAATTAGATTGGTGCTGCTCACCCTGATGATCATTGCACATTGAGTCTTGAACATTGACACAGGATTCCAATGTCTTGGTGACATCCTGGCTTAGCGTGGCGAGGTCGGCCGCCAGAATCTCAAGATCACGATCGTTGCGGATGCTCCTGAGCGGCATCATCAGCGCCATGGCGCGCTGCCGGTAGCTCTCCCAATCGCCGGCCAGAGCCTCATCGAGACCAAGAGCGACCGACTTGGACACGTCACGGCGCAAGAGCGAGATGCGCTCCTTGGTGAGGTAGCGCTTCTTCTGTGCGGCGCGCGCTTCCTCGGCCAGTGACTCGAATTCAGGAGCGCGGGTGACCAGTGGGGTCAGATCAAAGCCGAAGGCGTCGGAGAAGCGCGCCTGGCCTGAGGCATCCTTGCGGGCATAGCGCTTGCCGTTGGGGCTGTCGCGCCGGATGATCAGCCCGGCCTGCACAAGGCCCGTCAGGTGCCGCCACAGCGTTGCAGGGGCCATGCCATGCGCGCGGTGGCCAAGCTGCCGGTTGGAGGGGAAGACGATGAGATCGCAGAATGCTGAGGCGCCCTCCCGGCTTGTCGCCATTGGGTCGTCAGCGGTACCCGCGCGTGGCTTGGGCAGCGACAATGCCGTTTCCGGATGAAACGACAGCAGTGCGCTGAGCACGCTCAAGCTTCGGTCCGAGACGCCGAGGCGCTCTCGGATCTCCGTCAGCGTGCGGCAGATATGCCATTTGTTGACTGCGGCCGGTGCGTTCGATGCGAGCTTGCCGGCTTCATCAATGGCACGCTTGACCTGCAGCTGCGCTGCGATTTGGCCAAGCGTCGCCTGCCGCCGTCCAAAGGACGTCGTTGGGA
This sequence comes from Allobosea sp., assembly GCA_051648385.1. Taxonomy (GTDB): domain Bacteria; phylum Pseudomonadota; class Alphaproteobacteria; order Rhizobiales; family Beijerinckiaceae; genus Allobosea. Next base: position 206 of record JBOFFB010000807.1, on the reverse strand, counting down.
TATGTGTTTCCATGGCTCTTGCCTTCATCAGGCAAAAGAAACCCAACCACCAAAACGGCGGCCGACTCTGTCGATAGCGAATGAAGTTGTCCGGTTTTGGTAGCACGTGAGTTGTCCGCTTCTTTGTGATTGACCGGGGCTCGCCAGCGGGCTCAGGCGGCCTTTCTTTCTTTCTCGATAGCCCCTTTCTGGCAGTATCTTCCGAT
>JBOFFB010000806.1:0-8357 GCA_051648385.1 Allobosea sp. | reverse complement strand
TGCTGCCAGAAGCCGGGTTCACAGCTCTGAGTTGCTTCGCCGCTGCCGCATGTGGCATCCCTGAGTTGACCCAATGCAACACCCATCTTGACCTGATCGACTGGCAAGGAGGGCGGGTGGGCAAGGGGTACAACGAGGTCGCGGCGGAACTCGCCATCGAACTTGCGAAGGCGCGCGCCGAAGGTTTCCGTCCCATCGGCATACTTGGCCATCACCTTGACCATGACGAGGCTGCCTGGAGCTCCCTTTCAGCCCTGTTGGACTTGACGTCCTCGCATCCAAGCGCGAATTGGATCGCAGCGGGCGACTTGCTGGATTGAGCCCTCTCAGCTGGCGCGGGCGGAGCGCATCACTGACAAGCGCCTCCGGTCATGCCCCGAAGCGGTGATGACCGCATCGCGGAGCACAAGGTCGACGCCCCAGATTTCGACAAGTCCAGCCGCCTCCAGCAATTCGGGAAGTTGGCCGACGGACCGCTCGACGCTGACCGGATGTTCGATGACCACCCGTTCCGCCTCGGCGCAGAGGCGCACCAGCGCAGGACTGATCGCCTTGCCGCTGCCGAATGGTTTGAGCGAAAGGCCAAGCAGCGCCACCCCAAGCCCGGCGCGCACGAGATCTGCATCTTCGTCGAGGAGCTTGCGTTCGATGTGACGGACGCGGCAGGGCCTGCCGTTCAGCATATCGGCCTCATAGGGCTCGATCTTCGGATCGATCACCGTGACCGACAAGGGGTGGTGATGCAGGAACTGTGTCAGCGGCAGTCCGGCCCCGCCAATTTCGACGATGTGCGCGAACTCGGCCAAGGTATAGGCCGCGATCACCTGTCGTACCGGTGCTGCTTCGCGGGCGAGGTGCGGCAGCAGAGTGCCGGCCCCCCATGGGGCCGCATCGGACCGTGCAATAATTTCACCCATCAGACTTGTACTCCTTGTACCACTCGACGAAACGTCCGATGCCGGTTTCGATACTGGTCGACGGCTTATAGCCGGTAACGGTCGCCAGACGGCTGACATCAGCGGATGTCTCGATGACGTCTGCGGGCTGCATCGGCAGATAACGCCGCACTGCGTGCCGCCCCACTGCCGCCTCGATGACACTGATGAAGTGCCCAAGCTCGATCGGCACATTGTTGCCGACGTTGTAGATCAGGTGCGGAGCCATGTCTGCCACATCCATGCCAAGTGTAGCCATGGCTTCGGCGGGCGGGATCGGCAGGAGCTTGACGATTGCCTGGGTGACATCATCGATATAGGTGAAGTCCCGTCGCATTCGGCCATGATTGTAGACGTCGATCGGCAAGCCTTCCGAAATGGCGCGCGTGAAACTGTAATAGGCCATGTCAGGGCGTCCCCAGGGCCCGTAGACCGTGAAGAAACGCAGGCCCGAGGCCGGGATCCCGAACAGATGCGCATAGGAATAGGCCATCAGTTCGTTGGCCCGCTTGGTCGCTGCGTAAAGTGAAACCGGCTCGTCGGCCTGACTGGTCTCGCGGAACGGGGGCGTGGTTCGCGTGCCATAAACCGAGCTTGACGACGCGTAGACCAGATGTGCGACGGGATGAGCGCGGCAGGCTTCGAGGATGCCAAGAAAGCCATCGACATTGGCGCTGGTGAAGGCGCGCGGGGCGCTCAGCGAATGCCTGACACCTGCTTGCGCTGCCAGATGCACGACCATGTCGGGCCGGAAGGTTTCGAACAGCGCAAGAACCTTGTCATGCTGGCCAAGGTCGAGTTCGCTGAAGGTGAACTTCGGAACGGCACCTAGCCGGGCCAGCCGTCTTCGCTTCAGGGAAACGTCGTAATAGTCATTGAGGTTGTCGAGACCATGCACCAGCGCACCCATGCCCAGAAGGTGCAACGCGATATGATGACCGATGAAGCCTGCGGCCCCGGTGATGAGAACGCGCTTGCCGGCAAGGCTCGAAAGGGCATTTGTCAAGAAGGCTGATCCAAGTCGAAGCGATTCCGCCATCTCTGGCGTGGCGCACCTTGCTCTGTGGGCGATGCAGTTGGCAAGTCCTAGCAATCTGGCGCATTCATCGGCCCACAAGCTGGACAGCGCAATCGCAGGCTGCAGTCCTCTTGATCTGACCGGCAGCAATGATGGGTCTCTCGGTTCCGCGCTCGCAATTGTTGCCGATGCAAACCACTTCGCGGTGTCGGCAAGGACGTTTTCGTTTTTTGTCGTGCAGAATGGCTCGGTCGGGGGGGCTATCTCGCCTCCATTGTCACGGTGGCCATGCTCCACATCAATAACAACCGGTCGGGGATGGCCCGAATGATGCGCCCGCCTTGGCCGCAGCGCATGTCTCGATGTCGCCAGTGACAGCAGTCCACCTGCCCCAGGCTGCGGCAGATGCCGTGTTTCTTGGATCGCGGCTGACGCCAGTTCTGGCCGCCGTCACAATCTCGAAGCGCGCCAAGCATCTGATGGTGCAGAACCTCTGGCTTGCCGCGATTTACAACGCCGTCGCCGTGCCACTTGCCATCGCAGGACATGCGACCCCGCTTGTGGCGGCACTCGCCATGTCCGGCCCGTCGAGACGCTGAACCACGGCAAGCACGCCTATTTCGACAGCGCCTCTTGAAGCAAAGGAGGAATCCGGCCTTGGGGTCAAGGCCATCGTCGACGGTAAAATCTTTCTTCTTGGCCGCCCGAACTATTGCGATGCCGAGGCTGCTGCCGGCCCGGTTGCCAGACAATACGTGGTCATGCTGCCACTGATCATGAGATTTGCGCTGAACGGTCCGTTGGTCGGTGCAGCGTTCGCCTTCGTTGCGTGTGCGATTTCGGTCTTCTCGTTTCCGCACCTGTTGGTCAAGGACGACGATTTCGTCTCGGCGATCATCCTGTCGGTAAAGGGAGTGACCCTCAATTTGCCAGTCATGCTGATTTGGGGGGTGATCGTGGGCTCGCTGCTGGTCATCGCGGCAGCCCCCTTGTTTCTCGGACTTCTCATCGTGCTGCCCGCGCTCGGCCATGCGACATGGCATCTCTATCGCAAGGTGATTGTCTGAAATCACCCCGTTCTGAGCAGCATCCATGAACAAGCGGCGTCATTTGGCAGCGCCGGGGCGAAGGGGCCGTGTTCCGCTCGGTGTCGTGTCGCACACGGCGAATGTCAGCATCGCCGTCAGAGCGCTCTGGATGATACCAACGGCTATCGGGTTTGACCGATAGTCTCGTTGGCAAGCGCGACCGCGCGCCCGAGCCGGTGCGAGGAATTCATCATCTTTGACGGGTTAAAGATGATGACCTTTGGTATCACGGCACGCCACATCTGATGCTGCGACCGGTCGCGCTCATGTGCAGAAATCCGCACAGCTGATGTCCCAGAACGGCACCCCCTTTCGCAGGGTCGGCATGGATGGTCTGTCCTTGGCGCCAACCAGGTCGGCCGGCGTGGGGCACACCATTTCCCACCAGCCATGGGCGCATTGCGAACGCCAGGCCATCTGGTCCGAAATCGTGGTTGCCTCTGCAGCCAGAGCCTGATCAAGGGCCATAGTGCAGACGCGCAGGGCTGCATCATGTGCAGGCGTCGGCTCGTGCGCATAATCATGGAACGCCGCTGTCAGGTTTTCAATCTCTGCCGCGATGTGAGGCCAGGCATTGCGGTCGAGGTTCCACGCCCCCAGCCATTCGCGCACGACCGCTTCGACCGCCTCCGCCTTGGGCTTGTGCATCATCTTGCGGGCCGTGGTCAGCATGTGGCGCATCAGTTCGGCGCGTGCGTGCGCGTGGCGCGCGGCGAGGGCGGCCTGCTTCATCAGGGCAATGGCAGCCGCGGCCTCGGCCTGCAGGTCGTCGATGAAGCGAGCCATCATGTATCCCTCCGGTCAGATAGTTCAGGGCAGTTTGGCGAGTGCTTTCGCCATGCGTCCGAACAGCCCGTCACGATCAAGTTTGTCGATGACGAAGGCGTTGGGTTCGCGCTTGAGCCGGTTGTTCCAGTCGATCGTGGTGCGCCCGCGCAGCGGCCCGGCACCCGTCTCAACCTCAACAAGGCAGTCGCGGCCACTGAACAGCTCCGGCCAGAGCAAGAACGCAATGACGCACGGATCATGCATCGGGTGGCCGGCAGTGCCGAGGCCGCCGGGCCTTGGCCGCGTCAGCATGCCGTGGATGGCAAGGGCGCTGCGGGTGCCGAGTGCTGCAAGACCGTTGATCTCATCAGTCGTCGCGACGGCCTGGTGGGTGACGCCAAGTCCCATCATGACGATCGGCGCGCCGCAGCCAAAGACAATGGCAGCCGCATGTGGATCAACATAGATGTTGAACTCGGCAGCCGGTGTGATGTTGCCGAGCCCAAGGGCACCGCCCATCAACACGATGCGCCTGATCTTCGGAACAATGTCGGGCGCAAGCCTGATGGCCAGCGCGATGTTGGTCAGTGGCCCGAGCGGGCACAATGTCATCCCGGCATCAGGCGCAGCCCGCAACGCCGCGACGATCTCCGCCACAGCGTGGCCTGTAGTGGCGGCGCGGCTTGGTGTCGGCAGGTCGGCACCGGCGAGCCCGTCCGGACCGCAGACGAATTCGGCGGTTTCGAGCGCAAACAGCAACGGACCCTCGGCCCCGCGATAGACGGCCAGATCAGCACGACCGGCCAGATCGCAGATGCGCAAGGCGTTCGTGGTGGTGAGATCGACCGGCACATTGCCGGCAACTGTGGTGATGAAGCGCAGATCCAGCTGATCCGGCAGGCTCAGCGTCAGAAGGATTGCCACCGCATCATCCTGCCCGGGGTCGGTGTCGATGATGAGCGGTTCCGGCGAGGCAGCTTCAGGCAGCATGGGCGCTGCCGCTCATGATCATGTGCGTGAGGTCATCGGCGCGCAGGCTGCCTATCGCCTGGTCGATATGCTTGGCACCCGCCGCCATGATCACCACTCGGTCGGCCAGCGCCACCACATCGCGCATGTTGTGGCTGATCAGGATGATGGTGCGGCCATCCGCTTTCAACGTGCGGATCAGGTCGAGCACCTGCGCCGTTTCTCTCACGCCAAGCGCTGCGGTCGGCTCGTCCATGATGATGATCCCGGCATTCCAGCGCAGCGCCCGCGCAATCGCGACTGCCTGGCGCTGCCCGCCCGAAAGCCGTTCGACAGGGCGGTTCATGTCGTCGATCAGAACCCCCAGCCTGGCGAGATAGCCTTTGGCCTCATCCCTCATGCGGCGCTTGTCGAGCACCTTGAGCAATGGCAAGCCGAGGCTCCGCGTCAGCTCCGCGCCCATGAAGACGTTGGCGGCAATCGACAGGCGTGGTGCCAGCGCCAGATCCTGATAGATCGTCGCGACGCCCCGGCTCAGCGCATCGTGAGGCGAGGCAAAGCGAACGGGCTGGCCGCTCATCCGCATCGAGCCAGAGGTTGGTTCCTCCGCGCCGGAGATGATCTTGATCAGGCTCGATTTGCCCGCGCCATTGTCGCCGCAGATGGCCACGACTTCGCCGCCATGTATGTCAAGATCGACATTGCGGACAGCGGTGACGGCACCATAGGTCTTGCCGATGCCGCTGAGCGACAGCAGCGGCGCGCCCGCCTCAGACGGCATGAAAAGCACTCACTGCATGAACTGCTTGACGTTGGTCTTGTCGACGAGGATGGCCTCGGTAAACAGGTAAGGCCCGCTGGTGATGCTCGCTTTGGGCTTCTTCTCGACCACGATGGCCTGCACCGCATCGACTGCCTGCTTGCCCATGGCCTCGAACGGGATCGCGACGGTGGCGAGCAGGGTCGACTCCGGATCGGCGATGCGGGCATAGCTTTCCTTGCCGCCATCGATCGAGACGAGCGGGATCTGGCCCTTCTTGACGCCCTGTGCCTTCAACAGGTCGTCGATGATGTAGGCCTGGCCGTCGAATGAGGCCCAGATACCGTTGATCTTGCCCTGGTTCTGCAAGAGCAGCGCCTGCATGCCGGAGCGCACGTCGTCGCGCCAGCTCTGGGTGCGCGCCATCGAGAACTTGCCGAGTTCCTTGATCGCCTGATTTTCCGACAACACGGCGTCAAGCACTTTGCCGCGGATGCGCGAGGCGGCGTTGAGGTCAAAACGGGCGGTGATGATGTTGCCCTGATAGCCAAGCTCGCCCAAGAGGTAGAGCGCTGCTTCCGAGCCGACCTTGTATTCGTTGCTCTGGATGTCGAACAGCGAGTGCACGCTCGCGCCCGACTGCACGGTGATAACCGGTATGCCGGCGTCCTTTGCGGCCTTGAACTGCGCGTCGGCCTCGACCGGCTTGCCCATGGCGATGACAATGGCTCCGACCTTCTTGGCGATCAGGGCATCGAACTGTTCGGCATGCTTGGGCAGCGAGCCTTCCGAATTGAGCAAGGTCACGTTCCAGCCGCGTGCTTTTGCTGCCGCAGAAGCCGCATTGGCCACGCGCGCATGGGTCTCCGCTGAAAACTGGAACCCGATCACGCCAAGTTCGAACGTTTGCGCCTGCGCAGGCTGGCCACTGCCGAACACGGCTCCAAGCCCGAGCAGCGCCGCCGCCGACAAAATCCATTTCCTCAAACCTGTCATGTCTCTCTCCCCGTTTTTTGCCTTGCTGGCTTGTTCATGTCTTGAAGGCCGCCTTCTTCATCGCGCTGGCCGAAAAGGCGACCGAGCCGATGATGATGACGCCTAGAACGATATCCTGCACGTAGTAGGGCGCGCCAAGCAAGACGAGACCGTTGCCAAGCACCTTGAGCACCAGTGCGGCGAAGACGGTTCCGGGCACATTCGGCTTGCCCGGCTCGAACATGGTCATGCCGAGCAGCACCGCCGCAATCGCATAAAGCAGGTAGTCGCCGGCCATGTTGGGTGCCGCGGATGACAGGTTGGCCGCCAGCAGCATGGCCATGATGCTGGCAAGCACGCCCGCGAGCAGAAGCCCGATGCGCTTCATGCGCCCCGTGGCGATGCCCGCAAGCCGCGCCGCCTCGTCCGCCTCGCCGGTGGCGACCATGTGCGCTCCGGTGCGCGTCCACTTGATCAGCCCGTAGGCCAGAAGTGTCAGGGCCGTCATCCAGAGCACAAGGTTGGGAATGCCCCAGGTGTTGCCGCGCGCCAGCCCGGTGAAGCTGACAGGCCAGCGCCCGACGAACGCCACCCCCTGGGTGATCATGAACGCCAGCCCCTTGGCGATGGCCGCCGTGCCAAGCGTCATGATCAACGACGGAATGCGCAGCATGGTCACACCAATGCCATTGGCCAACCCCATGACGAGACCGACACTCAGCGCCGCAGCAACAGCGACCGCAGGCGGGTATTGCAACTGCACCAGCCAGCCCGTGACCACCGCTGCCAGTGAAGCGACCTCCGCGATCGAAAGGTCAAGTTCGGCAACCGTGAAAGCCAGCGCGAAGCCCAGTGCCAGGATGGCAAGGAAACTGGTGTCCTTCAGCACATTGATGATGTTCATCGGCGTCGCGAAATTGGGCGCGAAGGCGACGAAGAACAGGATCAGCGCCAGCCCGGCAATGGCCGTGCCGTAACGCCCGACGATGTCACGAAGCGACATCATCGGGACGGGCCTTGGTGCCCGGTCAGAATTGCGTTCATTCGCCCCCAGCTTCAAGCAAACATCTTGCGAAAACAGCGAACCATGCGCGCAGGAATGCGTCAATTGCCCATGGCTTCATTCTATGTTGGTGCGATCCCCGCAAGGACGCGTGAAATCGGCGCCAGCGCCTGTCCGCCAAGCTGGAATTGCATGAACAGGCTTCTGTAGTGTTCGGCTTTCGCCGGATCAGGCTCGAAGCGGCGCTTGACGCTGACCAAGCGTTGCTGCGCCTCCGCCAACGAAGCAAAACGTCCGAGCCCGGTCCACGCGACCGCCGCCGCTCCCAGCACGCCGGGCTCTGCAGCGGAACAGGTCTCGACAGGACGTCCGCAGATATCGGCTTTGATCTGGCACCACACGGGGTTGGCCGCACCGCCGCCGCCAAAACGGATTACGCTGACCTTGGTGCCAACGGCGGTCTCGGCACGCTCCAGTACTTCGCGGTTGAGGAAACCGATGCCTTCCATCACGGCCCAGACGAGGTCGATCGCACCATGCTGCCGACCAAGGCCGATGAAGGCACCACGCAGGGACGCATCCCAGAACGGCACCCTTTCGCCTTGCAGATAAGGCAGGAACAACAGTGGCTGCGGCTGGCGCGGCGTCGACAGGAGCGCCTCGATGGTCATGTCGATTGCGCCATCATCGTGGCCCAGAAGCGACATCAGCCACGTCATCGTGTCGGCACCGTTAAGGCTCGGGCCACCGAGTTGCGACAGTCCGCCCCAATCCACTGTCAGCAGACCATCTGCAGCGGCAGGCTCAACGCTCATGACACCGAGCACCTCGGTGGTGCCGG